>CALQJO020000042.1 GCA_943330915.2 Rhodoferax sp. OV413
ACACAAAACCCTCCTGTTCGAGCATCAGCAGCGCCATGTCTATTTTTTTTACCGGCAAGCCGCTGATTTCTGCCAGCTGCACTGCCGTGACCGGGCCCGACACATCCAAGCGTCTGCGCACAAAGGTTTGTATGGCGGCAGCGGCCTCAATGGCTTGCAACATTTTTGCGGGCAGCACCGGCTCCTGCTCACACAGGACCGCGGGAAACATCGCACGCCAGGCCGGTAGCATTTCTGCGGTCAGCAATATCGCGGGGGTGACGTCTGTCGCCAGCACTTTGCACACACGGCCCTGCTCATGTAAACCTTCGAACAGGCGCTGCAGTGTGGCTGACGACAACTCCGCTTCGGTCATAAACCCCGCGCAATACAAACCGTCGTGAACTTCTTCGCTGTCACGCATCAGCGGCCAGGCTTCATCACGCACACGGGCGATGGAGCGCTCATCCAGCCGACTGTAAGCATCGGTTTCAGCCGGATCAACCCAGCTGCGGTTTTTAATGGCATTGGTGCGCCGCTCTTCAAACGGCGCATCATCCAGAAATGCATACGGCCGCGCATTGATGATTTCCTGCGCAAACGGTGATGGCTCCCGTAAGTCCAGCGCTATCAACCTGTGTTCTTTGGCTTCGAATCTACGCAGCAACTCCAGCAGCCCTTCTATGTCCATGGCCTCGGTCAGACAGTCATGAATGGTCTGTTGCACCAGGGGATGAAAAGGAATCTCGCGCTTGCCGGTGATGTTTTCCTGACACGCCAGTTGATCGGGAAACACCTGCGCCACCAGATCTTCGGCATCCATGCGCTGGAACTGCGGTGGCACACGTTTGCCGGCGCGGTTACGCTGAATGGCCAGCGACCGGGTGGCATTCCAGCGCCAGCGTACTTCAAACATCGGCGCGTCCAGCAGGGCTTGTGTCAGCACGTCGGTCACAGAATTGCTGTGCAGATAATTAAACACGTCGTCCAGGGGAAAACTGTGCACTGAGCCCAGGGAAATCACGATGCTGTCTTCGTTGGCCGCCGCCTGTAATTCAAAATTAAACGTGCGACAAAAACGCTTGCGCAGTGCCAGCCCCCAGGCTTTGTTCAGACGGCTGCCAAACGGTGCGTGGATGACCACATGCATGTCACCGACTTCATCAAAAAAGCGTTCCATCACAATGGTGTCTTGCGTCGGCATCACCTGCAGCGCCTTACGCCCGGCGTGCAGATAGTCCACCAGTTGCTGCGCGGCAGACCTTGGTAAGCCCAACGCACTGGTCAGCCACTGCACTGCCTTGTCCGGCCCTTCACTTAACAGGTAATCGTCCACTGTCGCGCGCAAACGCGACACAGAAAAAGACAGCTCCGCCGTTCTGCCCGGACCTTCGCCTATCCAGAATGGCACCGACGGCTTCTGGCCATGTGCATCACGCACCCGCACCTTGAGCCCATCCACTTTCATCATCTGCCAGCTGTGTGTGCCCAGAGTAAAAATATCGCCGGGCAAGGTTTCAAGCGCAAAATCCTCATTCAGATTCCCCACCACAATGTCATCAGGATCGAGCACCACCTGATAATCGAACATATCCGGAATAGCACCGCCGTTGGTCAGCGCGGTCAGCCGTGCACCGCGCCGGGCACTGACCCGCTGATTAATCCGATCAAGGTGCAGCCAGGCGCCACGCCTGCCTAATCGGGTGGAATAACCATCCGCCAGCATCACCACCAACTCATCAAACACCGGCCGTTCAAGATTGCGATAGGGCCATGCGCGGGTCATCAGCGCAAACAACTCATCCATGGACTGCGGCGAGGAATCTTCATCCTGACGCGCCGCCAGCTCCGCAACGATCTGCTGAGAGAGAATATCCAGCGGCTGCTCGGGCATCAGAATTTTATCCAGCTCCGCGCGGTGAATGCTGTCAACCAGCGCGGTACATTCCACCAGATCATCACGGGTGAGCGGAAACAGAATACCTTTGGGTGTGCCGCCCACTGAGTGACCGCTGCGGCCCACACGCTGCAAAAACGTGGCAATACTGTTGGGCGAGGCAAATTGCACCACCAGATCCACGGCGCCGATATCAATACCCAGTTCCATGGACGCGGTAGCGACCAGCACTTTTAACTTGCCGGCCTTTAACTGCTGCTCCGCCTTGTGCCGGCGCTCCTTGCTCATGCTGCCGTGGTGTGAGCTCACCAGACTGGCGCCGGCATCACCAAACAAACTATCGGCACCAAGACGCTCGGACAAGGCCATTGCGAGACGCTCGGACAGGCGTCGGGTGTTCACAAACACCAGTGTGGTCTGATGTTGTTTGATCAGCTCGATCAGCCGCTCATATAACTCACCCCAGACCTCGTTGCTCATCAGCGCCGACAACGGTGATGATGGCACCTCAATGCGAATATCCCGCTTGCGGTTATGGCCGCTATCGACAATCACGCAGTCTGATTCCGGATGATTGCCATTCAGATAATTGGCTACCATGGCAATCGGCTTCTGTGTCGCCGACAAACCGATACGTTGCAGCGGTTTGTCAGTCAGCGACTGCAATCGCTCCAGGGACAAAGACAGATGCGAACCACGCTTGTCGCCGAGCATGGCGTGGATCTCGTCGATGATGACCGTGGTGACACCGCGCAACATCTGACGACCGTGGATACTGGTCAGCAGCAGGTACAACGACTCCGGCGTGGTCACCAGGATATGCGGCGGCTTGCGCAGCATCTTCTGCCGCTCAGCCTGCGGCGTATCACCCGAGCGCACTGCGATGCGAATGCCTGCCGGATGCGCCCCTTGCAAAAACAGCTCATCCTCGATACCGGCCAGCGGCACCTGCAGATTGCGCTCAATATCGTTACTGAGCGCCTTGAGAGGGGATATGTAAAGTATGCGGGTTACTGATGGTAATTCAGACTTCTGTGCCTGCCAGACCAGATCATCAATCGCAGCATAAAACGCGGCAAGGGTTTTACCGCTGCCGGTTGGGGCGGCAATCAGTGTGTGCCGTCCGGCCTTGATAGACGGCCATGCCTCTGCCTGAGCCGGCGTAGGCTGCCCCAGCGTGGATTCAAACCAGGCTCGACTGGCAGGATGAAAGGCAGACAGCGACATCTGATTGACCTGTGAACGGATGTTGATCCAACAAAAATACGTGGATACTTATACAGTATAAATCACACAATGATTGAAATTGTCAATCCGCTCCAAACGGCTGCCACCAGAATTTGTGAAGATCCAACCACCAGACTCAGGCGTAAATTAGCACTATGGATGCTATACCGCAGTGGCTCAATCACCCGCCCGCGAGGACAACAACATCGAAAGCGCATTTTCCGAATGGATAACCAATAATCGACACCTTGCGCCCCTCGTGGTGAGCGGGCTGGCGTTTGCAGAGTCATGTGTCGGAATCGGCATATTTGTGTCAGGTGCACTCCTGTTAATCGCCACAACCCTGCTCTACAACAACGGCATAATCGATCTTTACCAGATCGGAATTCTGGCATTTTTTGGCGCAATTGCCGGGGATCAGGTTGGCTTTTGGGTAGGCTACCGTGCCGGCCCTGGTTTTCACCACACACGCCTGGCCAAACGATATGCGCGGCAACTAGCCAAAGGCGAAAACATGGTGCTGCGACATGGCGGTTTTGCAGTATTTATCGGGCGTTATATCCCGGCTATCCGCAGCCTGGTACCGGCATTGCTCGGGGTTGCGGGCTACGACAGGCGCAAGTATGTGGTGCTGGATATTCTGGCCTGCGCCACGTGGGCAGTCGCACTTTGCTTGCTGTCCATGCTCGGGTCAACGGCGCTGGGGTAGAGCCTTGATTGACCGGCCAGCGCCAATCACGTAATGTTGCCGCTACGTTTTAGAAGTGCTTTGTTTGACCACCGAGAACGATTTTTAATGAAACACTACCTGAGTGCCTTCTGGCGCGAAAACCGCAAATTTCTGCTGATCCTTGCCAGCATTGTGTGTTTCAAAAGCGCCATCGCTGACCTGAATTCTATCTCCGGCCGCTCCATGCAACCCACGTTACTGGATGGCGATAAAGTCTGGGTCAACAAACTCGCCTATGACCTTAAAATTCCTTTTACCGATATAGCCTTGCTCTCCACCGGCGAACCAGAACATGGCGATATTGTGATCATCGATTCAACAGCGGCTGGCAAGCGCCTTGTCAAACGCATCATCGGCCTTCCCGGCGATACTGTGTACATGCGCAATAATGTGCTGATGGTGAACGAAATAATCGTCGACTTCGAAGTGCTTGAAGAAAATCGCGACGCCGTCACCATTGAAGAACACCTGTTTGATAGCACCCACCAGGCCATGCTGTCCCCAAGCCGCAACAACCGTTCGACACGCAGCTACGGCCCTGCGCAGGTACCTGAGGATCATTTTTTTGTGCTGGGTGACAACCGCGATAACAGCGCAGACAGTCGCCTCTACAGTTTTATTCCGCGGGAACAGATCGTTGGCCGTTCCAGCTCTGTGGTGTTTTCTCTGGACAGTGAACAGAGTTTTCGACCGCGCAGTGGTCGTTTTCTGGCCGAATTGGACTAATCAAACCGGGGGATCTGTTTGTGGGTTTGCGTACCGCATTGTTTGAAAAACACGTCGAAGCTGGCGCCCGAATTGTCGACTTTGGCGGCTGGGATATGCCCATTCAATACGACTCCCTGATCAATGAGCATCACGCGGTTCGTCAACACGCGGGTGTTTTTGATGTGTCGCATATGACCATTGTTGACGTCAATGGCGCTGAGGCCGAAAAGTGGCTGCGCTTTTTGCTGGCCAATGACGTGGCCCGTCTGAAAGAGACCGGACATGCCTTGTACTCAGGCATGCTGACCGAGCAGGCCGGCGTCATTGACGATTTGATTGTCTATCGTACGGCGTGGGGGTTCCGCCTGGTCGTTAACTGCGCAACCCGCGAAAAAGATCTGGCGTGGATGAATAAGCAGCTGACCGGCTTCGATGCACAGCTCACCGAACGGCCGGAGCTTGCCATTCTGGCGGTGCAAGGCCCGGCCGCGATAAACATCGTCATGGACTTGTTGAATCGCAAAGGTGGTCTGTCCGCGGCTGCTCAGGTCGGCAGCCTGAAAAATTTCAGTGGTGCAGAGCTTGGCAGCTGGTTTATTGCCCGCACCGGCTATACCGGCGAAAACGGCGTCGAAATCATGTTGCCGAACACCGAAGCGCCGGGCATCTGGGATGATCTGCTTGCGGCGGGCGTTAAACCCATCGGATTAGGCGCACGCGACACCTTGCGACTGGAGGCCGGCATGAATCTGTACGGTCACGACATGGACGAAAGTATTTCCCCCTTGTCAGCCAATATGGCGTGGACAATTGCCTGGGAACCGGCTGACCGTGATTTTATCGGACGCAGCGCGCTGCAACACCAGCGTGAAGCGCAGCAACGCGGCGAGCTGCCGACACTGAACGGTCTGGTCATGGAGGAGCGCGGTGTGCTGCGCGAAGGGCTGCGAGTGCAATGCACATTTGCCGATGGCACGGTCAGCGACGGGGTGATCACCAGCGGCACTTTCTCGCCCACATTGAAGCATGGCATCGCATTGGCTAGAATTCCCTCGAATCCGAAAAACGCCGCACTGACCCAATGTGAAGTCGACATCCGCGGCAAACTTATCCCCGTGCGCCTGGTGAAACCGGGTTTTGTTCGCCTGGGCAAAAAAGTATTTGTATAAGCCACATCATTACCCACTATTCACTAAAACTGACAAAGACGAGGAACTCTCCGTGAGCGATTTTCCCGATGATTTAAAATATTCTGCAACCCACGAGTGGGTGCGTCTGGAAGACGACGGCACTGTCACTATGGGCATCACTGACCACGCACAGGAACTGTTGGGCGACATCGTTTTTATCGATCTGCCCGAAGAAGGTAAAGTGGTTGATGCCCGGCAGGAAATGAGTGTTGTTGAGTCTGTCAAAGCGGCCTCTGACATTTATGCACCAATCTCCGGCGAAATCATTGCCGTCAACGAAGACCTGGCCGACGCGCCCGAAACTGTCAATGGCGCGCCTTATACCGACGGCTGGATCTGCCGCATTCTGCCAAGTAATCCGGCTGAACTCGAAGAGCTGCTGGACGCAGATACCTACGCCGGAATGTGTGAATGAATATAAATACGCCCCTGCGATCCCTGCAAGAGTCTGAATCGTTTATCGGCCGCCACATTGGCCCGGATGACCATGACACGCAGGCCATGTTGTCTGAATTGGGATATGGCTCATTGAGCGATCTGATCCGGGCCACCGTGCCGGACGTGATTGCACTGAACCGCCCGCTGGCGCTTGCCGCGCCCAGTAGTGAGCAAGAGGCTCTGGGTCGACTGAAGCACCTTGCACAGCAAAACAAATTACACCGTTCGCTGATTGGTCTGGGCTATTTCGATACCGTGACGCCGCCCGTGATTCTGCGTAACGTGCTGGAAAATCCGGGTTGGTATACCGCCTATACACCGTATCAGCCGGAAATCTCCCAAGGCCGTCTGGAAACACTGTTGGCTTACCAGCAAATGGTGCTTGATCTGACTGGCATGCAACTCGCCAACGCCTCACTGCTCGACGAGTCGACCGCTGCAGCGGAGGCCATGGCTCTGGCCAAGCGTGTCAGCAAAAGCAAGTCCAATGCGTTTTTTATTGACGAGCGCACCCTGCCACAAACCATCGATGTCATACGCACGCGTGCTGCCTGTTTTGGTTTTGACATCATTATTGGCGCCGCCGCTGAGGCCGCACGTCACGATGTATTTGGTGCAATTTTTCAGTACCCGGATCGTGACGGTGTCATTACCGATCTTGGCCCGATGATCAGCGCATTGCAGGCAAAACACGCGATTACCTGTGTCGCGGCTGACCTGATGAGTCTGGCTCTGTTGAAATCTCCCGGTGAAATGGGTGCCGATGTTGTTGTTGGCAACACACAACGATTTGGCGTACCGATGGGTTTTGGTGGTCCACATGCTGCCTACTTTGCTACCAAAGACGAATACAAACGTGCCGTGCCCGGTCGCATTATTGGCGTGTCAGTCGATGCGCGCGGCAAACAGGCTTTCCGCATGTCTCTGCAGACACGCGAACAACATATCCGTCGTGAAAAAGCTAACAGCAACATCTGTACCGCGCAGGTGCTACTCGCCAACATCGCTGCCATGTATGCCATGTATCACGGTCCCGAAGGTGTTCGCAAAATCGCACTGCGTATTCACCGGCTGACGCGCATACTGGCCAGTGGCCTTGCCCAAAAAGGTATCAGCACCAACAGCTCGTTTTTTGACACACTGACCTTGTCTGTCAGCGGTGCTCAACGTGACGCCGCTCTGCAACGAGCAGCCGCGCACGGCTTTAACCTGCGTATCACGGATTCAGCAACACTCGGCGTCAGCCTTGATGAATGTTCAACAGCAGCCGAAGTGGAAACACTGTGGAAAGTACTGTTGGGTGCAGAGAGTGCCGGGCTTGATGCCGGCACAGTTGATGCAGGTTTGAGTAACAGTGCGGCGTCAGGTATCCCCCTTGCGCTGCAACGACAATCAACATTTATGACTCACGCCGTGTTTAATCGTTATCACAACGAAACCGACATGCTGCGTTATCTGAAGCGTCTGGAAAACCGTGACCTGTCGCTCGCGCATGCCATGATCCCGCTGGGTTCATGCACCATGAAACTGAATGCAACTGCCGAAATGATGCCCGTCACGTGGCCCGAATTCAGCAAGCCGCATCCGTTTGCGCCACGCGAGCAGGTCAGTGGTTACCTGCAGATGATCCGTGAACTCGAAGACATGCTGGCGGAGATCTGTGGCTTTGATGCGGTGAGCATGCAGCCTAACTCAGGCGCTCAAGGCGAGTATGCCGGTTTGCTCGCCATCCGCAATTACCTGAACAGTATTGGTCAGTCACAACGTAATGTGTGCCTGATCCCAAGTTCGGCACACGGCACCAACCCGGCCAGTGCGCAGATGCTGAGCATGAAAGTGGTGGTGGTTGCCTGCGATGACAAAGGCAATATTGATGTTGACGACCTGAAAGTCAAAGTCGACGAGCACAAAGAACATCTGGCTGCGCTGATGATCACCTACCCATCCACACATGGTGTTTTTGAAGAAGCAGTCAAAGATATCTGTCAACTGATTCACGACAACGGTGGCCAGGTATACATGGACGGCGCCAACCTTAACGCACAGGTTGGTGTTTCACGTCCTGGTGATATCGGTGCTGACGTATCCCACGTGAACCTGCACAAGACCTTCTGCATTCCACATGGCGGTGGTGGTCCGGGTATGGGGCCTATCGGCATCAAAAAACACCTGGCACCTTTTGTTGCCAACCACTGCGTTGTCAAACTTGAAGGCCCGAACGCAGACAGTGGTGCGGTATCCGCGGCTCCGTGGGGCAGTGCCAGCATTCTGCCAATTTCGTGGATGTACATCTCCATGATGGGCGCTGCCGGTCTGCTTAAGGCCACACAGGTTGCCATCCTGAGTGCCAACTATATTGCCCAACGTCTCGAAGGACACTTTCCGGTGCTGTATACCGGAAAGAACGGCCGTGTTGCACATGAGTGCATCATCGACCTGCGTCCTTTAAAAGCCGCCAGTGGCATTACTGAAGAAGATGTGGCGAAACGTTTGATGGACTATGGCTTCCATGCGCCCACCATGTCATTCCCGGTACCAGGCACCTTGATGATAGAGCCTACTGAGAGTGAACCGCGCGCGGAACTGGATCGTTTTATTGAAGCCATGATCAGTATTCGCCGCGAAATCGCACGTGTTGAAATTGGCGAACTGGATGCCGACAACAACATGCTCAAGCATGCGCCACATACACTGGCTGACATCATGGATGAACTTTGGGATCGGCCTTACAGTAAAAATGAAGCAGCCTTCCCGGTGAGTTCATTGCGCGATCACAAGTTCTGGCCGTCGGTGAATCGTATCGATAACGTGTACGGTGACCGCAACCTGTTCTGTGCCTGCCCGGCGATTGAAAGTTACACCTGATCAGGCGTGTGGATAGCCCAACGGCTGGCGGCCTTAAAACAGGCAGCCAGCCGTAAAGTCCTACAAGAATGACTCGGGGGTCTTGGCTTTAACCCGCGCGTCTTCCTTGCTGACCAGTCCGGACTGCACCAACTGTTGCAAATGCTGATCCAGTGTACGCATACCAACATTGGATCCGGTTTGCATGGCGGAATACATCTGTGCCACTTTGTCTTCTCGTATCAAATTTCTGATGGCCGGTGTCCCCAGCATGATTTCGTGCGCGGCAATGCGACCACCACCTACCTTTTTGAACAGCGCCTGCGAAATAACTGCCTGTAATGATTCCGACAGCATGGATCGCACCATCGCTTTCTCTGCCGCCGGAAACACGTCGACAATTCTGTCGATGGTCTTTGCGGCCGAGGTAGTATGCAGCGTTGCAAACACCAGATGACCGGTCTCTGCCGCGGTTAACGCCAGCCGGATGGTCTCCAGGTCGCGCAGCTCTCCGACCAGAATAATGTCCGGGTCCTCTCGCAGCGCCGAGCGCAGGGCTTCACTGAACCCAAGTGTGTCACGGTGCACCTCTCGCTGATTCACCAGACATTTTTTACTCTGGTGCACAAATTCAATCGGGTCCTCAATGGTCAGAATATGCTCATAGCGGGTATTGTTGATGAAGTTGATCATAGCGGCCAGCGTGGTACTTTTGCCGGAGCCGGTAGGACCGGTGACAACGACCAGGCCCCTCGGAAAACTTGAAATTTGTTCAAAAATTTTACCCATGCCGAGTTTTTCCATGGGTAGTACCTCTTCAGGTATCAAGCGAAATACTGCGGCAGCACCGCGATTCTGATTAAAAACGTTGACCCGGAACCGTGCCAGATCAGGTACTTCGAAGGAGAAATCTGTCTCCAGAAATTCTTCGTAATTCTTGCGTTGCTTATCGGTCATGATGTCATAAATCAGCGCATGCACTGTCTTGTGGTCCATCATCGGCAGGTCGATTCTGCGCATGTCGCCATCCACCCGAATCATCGGCGGCATGCCGGCCGTCAAATGCAGGTCTGACGCGCCGTTTTTAAAGGCAAAATTCAGCAGTTGAGTGATTTCCATAATAGTCCCTGTCAGTGGCTCGTCATCACAATGACGACCACAATAAAGCCAAGGCCTTTGCACGGCAAGCCCGTTTTATAGCGCCTGCATCGTGCTACTATCTGACGGGTAAACAACCGGACATGGCATTGGAATGAGCATTAACAACATCGCTTCAAATTACCAACAGTTGTTGGCCTCCATTCGTGAGCAGGAACTGCTTAATCAACGCGACCCGGGCAGTGTGACACTGCTGGCGGTCAGCAAAACCCACGATGCCGCCAAGCTTCGTGAGGCTTGGGCAGCCGGTGCCCGTGACTTTGGTGAGAACTATGTCCAGGAAGCACTCGGTAAAATCGCAGTGTTGTCTGCCGCACAGACAACAACACCTGGTATGACCTGGCACTTTATTGGCCCGATACAATCCAATAAAACACGCGACATCGCCGCACATTTTCACTGGGTTCACAGTGTGGACAGACTCAAAATCATCCAGCGCCTGCAAGAGCAACGCCCTGCCGGGCTTCCCCTGCTAAACGTCTGCGTACAGATCAATCTGTCTAACGAAGACACCAAATCGGGTGTGGATCTGCAGCAGGCGCGGGAGTTGTGCGCGGCGGTGGTGCAGATGGATAAACTCTGCCTGCGCGGACTGATGGCTATCCCGGCGCCCTGTGCGGATCATCAACAGCAACGCGCCGCATTCAGGCCGCTGGCAGAGCTGTTTCGGGAATTACAGGCGCTTTATCCGCAGATGGATACTCTGTCGATGGGTATGAGTGATGACTATGCCGCTGCGATCGCAGAAGGTTCGACCATGATCAGGATTGGCACCGGTATTTTTGGCAAACGGGAAACTTCAGGAGAACACTTGTGAAAAAACTGATACCTACCGCACTGGTAATATTGCTGATAGCCACCATGTTCGCCAATGGCATTACCCCCACGTACATCATCAGCGCGCCCGGTGTCGCCTCTGGCATGGGCGCGAAATTGTTATGCAGCGCGCGCTACGTCAGCGGCTTTTCTCAACAGCAGGCGTTTGCTGATCTTGTGCAGTACTCTGCGATCCTCGACCGCCTTGATGTTGAGTACAACGAAGAAGCACGCACCGTCAGCACCTCATTTTTTGGCTTAGCTCCCACCACAGCAACTTACGTGGAGGGTCTGGGGTGTGCCAATGACTACGATGGCTACCCGCAGCGTAGTGAACTCAGCGTCACCACACTCCCGGTGTTAACCAGCCGCTGGCCACATGGCGACAGGGTAGAGACCATCGATAGCGCCCTGCAGTCCCTCACCGATTCGCTGATTGCTCAGGACAACAGCGCAAATCTGGATACACGTGCATTGCTCGTTGTGCATCGGGGCAATATCGTTGCCGAGTCCTATGCACAGGGAGCAACATCCAGTACACCCCTGTTAGGTTGGTCGATGGCTAAAAGCCTGATGTCAGTGATGATTGGCAACCTTGAATATCGTGGCTTGTTAAGTGCTGACGAGCCCGCGGGATTTGTGCAGTGGCAGGATGATGAGCGGCGCGAGATCAGCATCCGCCAGTTGTTGACCATGACCGACGGCCTCGACTTCTCTGAAGAATACAATCCCGGGGACGACGCCACCGCCATGTTGTTCACTGAAGCGTCGGCATCCGACTACGCTCTGTCACGTCGAGTGGCTGAGGAACCGGGTACGCAGTTTAACTACAGCTCTGGCACCGCAAACATACTCTCACGTCTGTATTTTGATAAAACCGGGGCAACACTCGCTGACAGTCTGCGGGACTACAGAACACAGATTGCAGTACCCCTGAGCTTTCAGCATGGCATTTTTGAAACAGATGCATCGGGTGTACTGATGGGAAGCTCCTATCTGTATGCACCTGCGCGGGACTGGGCGAGACTGGGTCAGTTAATGCTGAACAAGGGTGTGCTGAACGGTGCACGTGTGGTCAGTGAAGAATGGGTAGCTGAGTCCGTGCAGCCCAACAGCTCTGCCAACTCAAAGGCCTATGGTTATCAGTGGTGGTTAAACTCTGATGGCAGCGGCGAGGCGGTTCGCTGGACTGATCTGCCGGTTGACGCCTATTCAGCACAGGGAAACCGCCAGCAATTTGTGATGGTGATTCCCTCAGCGGATATGGTCATTGTGCGACTTGGCTGGACATCAGGTGCCTATCCAGCCAACGCCCGCTTTGCTCAGATTATGCAGGCTCTGCAATGACCTGAAATTGCGGTGCTTAGTTCGAGAAGAACGCGCAGAGTTTATTGCCATCCAGATCACGGAAGTAACCGGCATAAAAACCTGAATCACCACGCGGGCCCGCTGCACCTTCGTCTTTAGCGCCCAACTCGATCGCCTTTTTGTAGACACGGTCAACGGTCGCCGGGCTATCAGCTGCCAGTGAAATCATGGTGCCGTTGCCGCCCGTCGCCGGCTTGCCATCGTAGGGCTTGATAATACTTACCATTGCACCAGCAGGGTTGTTGCCCCAGGCGATGTAATGACCGGTCATTTCCATCATGCGTTTTCCACCCAACTCAGCCAGCAGAGCGTCATAAAATGCCGCCGCTTTGGCAAAATCATTGGTTCCCAGTGTGACGTATCCAATCATAGTTTTTCCCCTGTTGTTAAATGAAGCACCTCTTCTCTTGAGGTGCCAATATTCCCGACTTCACTTCAGTTGTTGCAAAAAAACCTACATCGCCGCACCACCGACATGATGACAGTGCAATCCGCAGTGCGCACATTTGCGTGGAAACGGATTCAGAAAGTACTGCTTCACAAAAAATTGTTGATGACAACGCGGGCAGCGCTTCACTGAGAGATTGATACCAAAACCGGCGTACAACGCCATGTAGGCCAGCATCAACACACTGATATCCTGACCATTTCCCACCAAACCAGCCACTGCCATAACATACAGCGGAAGCGTCATGAAACAGACCAGCAATTGGCTGCGGGCTCGCTTGATTTGCTTCAATACTGCCAACACCTGGTCTGACAATAATACCCGCAGGGTATCCTTTTCCGGGGCTTCGGCAGGCTGTTGCGCAGGGCCTGTGGGTGATGACATAAGCTGACTCTGGTATCAATTGAACGGTTCCGGCACAAGATTGACATAAGCAATCTGAAAATCAGCCGATGAGATAAGGATACCGTCAAAGTGCTGTTGTGGACAGGATAAATCCAGCGCGGCAACCAATCAGCTACTAACATACTGATATGAATACAAACGCCGCATACAACATTCTGATCAACCATGGCACGCACGGGCTCGAAGCAAACCTGATTTCGCTGTTGCGACGTGCAGGCATAACGTGTAACCCGAGAGAGTTTGATGGCAAACAATTGCCTGATGATGTCCCGGGTGGTGAAAGCCACGATCTGATTTTGTTGCTGGCTGATCCGCTGGGGCAGCGCTGCGAAGCGCTGTTGCGCCAGTTGCAAAGCTCACGGCGCGATATCCCTTGCCTGCTGATCTGCAAAACACCCGCACGCTGGCTGCCGATGCTGAGTCTGGGTGCCGCCGGTTTACTGTCTGAGGCACAACTGGAGTCGGCAGCAGGTCAGGTCCAGTTTGTCTATCAGGTTCGCCGTGAACTCGAGCAACTTCAGCAACGCCGGAAATGCAGGCGCTCCGCCAGCACGGTGCGCGAACTCAATCAACGTTTGCAGGCCTTTATGGAGAATACCGGTGATGCCGTTGCCTGCCTGCAGGATGGTTTTCATCAATATGCCAACCCCGCATGGTTGCGTTTCTTCGGGTTTGCCGCGGTAAGGGAAACACACACTGTGTCGTTTCTGGATCTGGTCGCTGAAAACGATGTTGAGAACGTACGAGCGTTTATACGGGGTCCGTTCCGGGCCGGCCACCAGCGCTGCGAGTTCACCGCCATCCGCCGCGATGGTCAGGAAATTCTGGCAACGCTGGACAGTGCCTCTATCAGCATCAATGGCGAACAGAGCCTGCAGCTGACCGTGCAGAACGCCCATGGCCATGCCGCCTTATCCAATGCCGCCTTATCCAATGCCGCCTTATCCAATGCGGTGCACGACGCAGTCAGCCGCGATCTGCAGACCGGGCTGCTGAATGAGGAACACCTGCTTCGTTCCATTAATCAGGCCATCAGCAGTGCTGTTTATCAGAGCCGCTTCAGTGCGCTGCTGATCCTGAGTTCCAGGCAGTTACCCGAGATCGCCGTGGCTCTTGGCAAAACGGACATGCCTCTGTTTCTGCGCGATATTGCCAGCGCGCTCGCCTCACGATGTCCCTTGCAATCCGTGCTGGGCCGTCTGGACTGTGGTGATTTTGTGGTGCTGATGCCCGACGCAGATACCGAGAATTGTAAGGCCCTGATGCATACACTGGATGGACTGGGCAGCACACAATTAACGCTGTTGCCCACCGGCTCAAGCATACAGTTCAGCGTCGGTGCTGCCATGATTACCGATGAAGCCACTGACGCCGATACTCTGCTGATCCGCGCCCGCCAGCATCAGGCGGTTCGTCAGCATCAGTTAAGCAGGAATGAGGGTCTGAGCCAGAGCAGCGCTATGCTGGAACTGCTTCGCCAGTCGCTGCAGGATGAAAATCTGTTGCTGGTCTACCAACCGACTGTATGCCTCAGGGCCGACGCCCGTGAGTATTTTGAAGTGCGGGTTAGGATTCCCATGGCAGACCGACTGGTGTATCCCGCTGAGTTTCTGGATGCCGCCAATCAGCACGGTTTGGGCGAACGCCTTGACAGGTACGTGCTGACTCACGCGATGCGCGCCATTCGCCATCAGGCTAATGAACGCTTGCGCCTGACCATTAATCTGACGGCGAATTCGTTGTTGTCGCAGACGCTGCTGGCCTGGCTGACTGCAGAGCTGCAACGCCAGCATCAAAATCCGCGGCAGATTATTCTGCAGGTCAGCGAAGCGGACTTTCTGAGCGCTCCAGAGCAGGCTCGTGTGTTTTGTGCCCAGCTTCGTGCGCTCGGCTTTGAACTGTCGCTGACACATGCTGGCCGCAGCCTTGATCCCTTCCGTATACCGGGTGAAGTACAGGCGGAGTTTGTGAAACTGGATCGGTCTCTGTTACAGAACATCGATGTAGATACACGCCATCGCGAGCGACTGTATGAAATCGTCAGTGCTCTGCATGGCCTGGGCATCCGCGTGATTGCGCCGATGGTTGAGGATATAAAGCTGCTGCCGATGTTGTGGCAGGCCAAGGTGAACTTTGTACAGGGCAACTGCCTGCAGCAAGCGGTTGATCACATGGATTTTGGCATGTTTAATGAAGAAGAGCTCAGCCAACTGCCTGCTGACTGAGCACCTTTTTGTCGGCTGACCAGCTTATTCAGCCAGCTCTATTTTGTCGACATTCTGGAAACCACGCGGGAGTTTGTTGCCACGACGGCCGCGCTCACCCGTGTAGTGCACCAGATCTGATGCTTTGAGTGTGACATGGCGCTTGCCTGCGTACACCGTCAGTGATGCACCCGCAGAAATCACTGCCATCGACACCACAAACTCGATTCTGTCCATCACCCGGCCCGATGGAATGCCTACAATTTTATTACCTTTGCCACGTGGCAAGACTGGCAGCTCTGCGACCGGGAAGCACAACATGCGTCCTTCATTGGTCACTGCTACGAGAACGTCCGTCTCAGGTGACTGCACCAGTATCGGCTGCATGACTTTTGCGCCTTTGGGCAAACTCAGCACGGCTTTACCAGCTTTATTTTTGGCCTGCAAATCCGCCACGCTGGTGACAAAACCGTAACCGGCGTCACTGGCCATCAACAAAATTTGTTTGTCATCGGCCATGATGACTGCTTCAAACGTGGCACCTGACGGCGGTGTCAGTCGCCCGGTCAGTGGTTCACCCTGCCCCCGCGCTGATGGCAGGGTGTGCGCAGCAAGACTGTAGGTACGACCGGTGGAATCCAGAAACACGGCGTTCTGATTGCTCTTGCCTTTAACTGCCAGTTTGAATTCGTCGCCGGATTTGTATTGCAAACTGGCCGGATCCACGTCATGGCCTTTGGCAGCGCGCACCCAGCCGGCTTTGGACAACACAACGGTCACCGGCTCCGTTGACATCAGTTCGACCTCACTGAAAGCCGATGCTTCGCTGCGTTGAATCAGCGGCGATCGCCGGTCGTCACCGTACTTTTCAGCATCGTCAGTCAATTCTTTTTTGATCAGGTTCTGCAGTTTTTTCTCGGAGCCCAGCAGCCCTTCCAGCGTCTCTCGTTCCTTGGCAAGCTCATCCTGCTCGGCACGGATATTCATCTCTTCGAGTTTGGCTAAATGACGCAGTTTTAATTCCAGAATGGCTTCGGCCTGAATATCGCTGAGCGCAAAACGCGCCATCAACACCGGCTTGGGTTTATCTTCCGTGCGGATGATGTGGATCACTTCATCAATATTCAGAAACGCAATCAACAAACCTTCGAGGATGTGCAATCTGTCCAGCACTTTCTGCAATCGGTATTGCAGGCGTTTGCGCACGGTTTCAGTGCGAAACGCCAGCCACTCCACCAGCAGACCGCGCAGATCTTTAACCTGCGGCCGACCGTTAGTACCGATCATGTTGAAATTCACCCGATAGGTTTTTTCCAGATCAGTGGTGGCAAATAAATGCAGCATCAACTCTTCGGCATCAATGCGGTTGGAGCGCGGCACAATCACAATGCGGGTGGGATTTTCGTGATCGGATTCATCGCGCAGATCTACCACCATCGGCAGTTTTTTCTTTTGCATCTGCGCGGCAATCTGCTCCAGCACCTTGGCACCGGACACTTGATACGGCAAGCCGGTAATCACCACATCGCCGTCTTCAACTTTATAGACCGCGCGGGCTCTGATTGACCCACGACCAGTTTCGTACAGCGTACGCAGCTCTGCCGCCGGTGTAATAATCTCGGCATCGGTCGGAAAATCCGGCCCTTTCACATGCAGCATCAGGTCAGCAAGGCTTGCCTTGGGGCTGTCCAGCAAATGGATACAGGCACTGACCACTTCACGCATGTTGTGCGGCGGAATATCGGTGGCCATGCCCACGGCAATACCACTGCCGCCGTTGAGCAACACATTGGGCACCCGCGCGGGTAGCAGAACCGGTTCATCCAGGGTACCGTCAAAGTTGGGTTTCCAGTCCACAGTGCCCTGCCCGAGCTCGGACAACAGCAGGTCTGCATATTTCTGCAGACGCGATTCGGTGTAACGCATGGCGGCAAAGGATTTGGGATCATCCGGCGACCCCCAGTTGCCTTGTCCATCCACCAACGGATAACGGTAACTGAAGGGCTGCGCCATCAGCACCATGGCTTCGTAGCAGGCTGAATCACCATGCGGGTGGAACTTACCAATCACGTCACCGATGGTGCGGGCTGACTTCTTGAACTTGGCCGAGGCTTTTAAGCCCAGCTCAGACATGGCGTACACAATACGACGCTGCACCGGCTTCAAGCCGTCGCCAATATGTGGCAGCGCGCGGTCGTTGATGACATACATGGAGTAATTCAGGTAAGCCTGACGCGTATAACTGCTCAGGGCAATCTGTTCGACGCCATCCTCATTGATGGTGATATTCATGGTCATAGTGCGGGTATATGTCCGTTCGTGATGATGCGCTTTTATAGCACATTGTGCTTGTGCAGCTGTAGTGTGTGGGCTGATCACCGAGCAATGGCAACTGCCCGCTGGCAAGTTGATGTAATATTCCCACACTACCAAACTGCGCTGACTTTTACCGAAACAGGAAACTCTGCATGCGTTTAATCTCCTGGAACCTCAATGGCATCCGTGCCGCTGTCAAAAAAGACTTTCTGAATTCATTGCAACAACTGCAGCCCGATGTGCTCTGTGTGCAGGAAACAAAGGCGCAAGATCATCAGGTGATGGAGGCCGTTGCAGATCTGCAGGGTTATCACCTCTATTCACACTCAGCGGTGCGGCCCGGTTATTCCGGCACTGCGATGTTCTGCCTGAGTAAGCCTTTGAGTATTCAGTACGGCATGGATATTGAGGAGCACGATCAGGAAGGCCGTGTGATTGCCGCGGAATTCGCTGACTACTTTTTGGTGACGGTCTACACACCCAACTCCGGCGATGGACTCCGGCGCCTTGAATACCGCGAGCGCTGGGATCACGCCTTCCAAAAACACATTCTGCAGATGGAGCAGAAAAAGCCGGTGGTGATTTGTGGTGACCTGAATGTGTGTCATCGCCCGATTGATCTGGCACGACCTTCAGCCAACTACAACAAGAGCGCAGGCTACACCCAGATTGAAATTGATGGCCTGGATCGATTGATAGCAGCAGGATACATCGACACGTTCAGATATCTGTATCCGGACACGGTGAAGTACAGCTGGTGGAGTATGCGCGGTGGTGCACGTGAGAAAAATATTGGCTGGCGTCTGGATTATTTTCTGGCATCCACCGCATTGGAAAATCGCATCAAGTCGGCAGAAATTCTTAATGAATATTTTGGTTCTGATCATTGCCCCGTGGTGCTGGAGCTGACTTAGACTTCGATTGCTGTATCGCCTCAGCTCGGTTACCCTGCGTATCAGTCTTCCAACAACCTCAAACCAATAACAAGGAAAACCACGATGAAAAAAATTCTGCTTTCACTTCTTGCTGCCCCCGCAATTCTGCTCTCATCAACCGCTATGGCTCAGGAATATGTCACCATCAAAATGGAAATTGACGTTGCCCGCTCGGCCGAACAAACCTGGGCAGCCGTCGGCGACTACTGTGAAATCAGCGAGTGGTTGGGCATTGATTGCGCGATTACCTCGGGTGATGGCGGTATCGGAACGGTTCGTGTACTGGCCAGTGGTCGCATCACCGAGGTGATGGTGGCGCAGACGCCACTGTCTTACGGCTACACACAACCGTCCGTCGAAGGTCAGTTCTACAATCTTTATCACGGATTTATGGAAGCCAGGGCGGTGGATGCCAACAGCTCAAAACTGATCTATACGCTGATGCTGGATGTGTCGAACCTGGCCGATCAAGCGGCCAAGGATGCTGATGTGACCCGCCGACGTGCGACGTTTGAACGCGCCCTAGGCAATATGAAGACCATGGCGGAGCAATAAGCTCCGGCAGGCACATCAGAAAAACAGCCTGACATCTTGCATCAACAGGGTGACAGGCCGTTGCCTGTGGCCGACAACGTCAGTCGCCACAGGCATTATTCAGAACTCAGTCAATCAGTTTGCCTTCCGCAATACCGGTTTCAAAGTTCTTCAGTGCGTTGCTCATGTTGGTCTCAGTAGCCGACAGGAATCGCGCACGTACATCAAAGTTGCCATTAAGCACCAGGTTATCACCCACACGCACGGCTGTGCGCGGATCACCACGCGCGGCCAGATTGTTGAATGCCAGCCCCAGCGAACAATGGCCACCACCAAACGGGATGTATTTGTTCTGACCAGATTCTGTGGTTGCCGCGACAAATGTCTGGGCATTTTCAGCACTGGCAAAACACCAGCTCACGCCTTGCAAGTCAGTTTTGTGGGCGCTGCAATCAGCCACCATCACGGTGTGGGAATCAAACGCTGCCACCGGGTCATAGGCAATCACCTGGCCTTCTTCCATGCGTGAAAAGGCGATGCCATTGTTGTTGATCATAATCGGTTGTGGTTGAACTTCGGCCTCGGCGGCCAGTGCAATATTGGAACCCGCACTCACTAATACAAGCGTAGCGATAAACCTGGAAATTGCTTTCATGACGTTGACTCCTTTTTTTAATTATCGACATAGGTATACATCAACCAAGACTGCAGCAAACAGCGATCTTACCCGACTCTATTGACGCATCAGCAGGTCAAAATACTCTTCTTAATCCACTTCCGCCAGATTGCCATACTCTTCCAGCCAGCTTTTCCTGTCGCCTGCCCGTTTTTTAGCCAGCAACATATCCAACGCTTCTTCGGTCTCGCTGTAACCAGCAGAGCGATCATCATCCGGCAGCACCAGTTGCACCAGACGCCGGGTATCACGGCTCATGGTGGTTTCGCGCAGCTGCAGCGGGTTCATTTCACCCAGACCTTTAAAACGCTGCACATTGACCTTGGCGGATTTTTTTTCAGCAGCCAGCCGGTCAATAATGCCGTTTTTTTCATCTTCATCTAACGCATAAAAAACATCTTTGCCACAGTCAATGCGGTACAAAGGCGGCATCGCCACATACACTCTGCCGGCAGCAACCACCGGTTTAAAGTGACGCAAGAATAAGGCACACAACAGTGTGGCGATGTGCAGACCGTCAGAGTCCGCGTCGGCCAGAATACAGATTTTGCCGTAACGCAAACCGCTGATATCACTGGACGCCGGGTCGACACCGAGTGCGACTGAAATATCGTGAACTTCCTGTGACGCCAGAATTTCGTTGGAGTCGACTTCCCACGTATTAAGGATTTTTCCGCGCAGCGGCATGATGGCCTGTGTTTCGCGGTCGCGCGCCTGTTTGGCCGAACCACCCGCAGAGTCACCTTCCACCAGAAACAGCTCACCCGCCATGACATCCTGAGTAGAACAATCTGCCAGTTTTCCGGGCAGCGCCGGACCACTGGTGATTTTTTTACGCGCTACTTTTTTGCTGGCTTTCAGGCGGCTGTTGGCATTGTTGATACACATTTCAGCCAGTGCCAGCGCGTCGTCGGTGTGCTGATTGAGCCACAAACTGAAGGCATCTTTGACCACACCACCCACAAAAGCAGCGCTTTGCCGCGACGACAATCGCTCCTTGGTTTGTCCGGAGAACTGTGGGTCTTTCAGTTTGGTGGACAATACAAACGAGCAGCGGTCCCAGATATCTTCGGGCGTTAACTTGATGCCGCGCGGCAGCAGATTGCGGAACTCGCAGAACTCACGCATGGCATCCAGCAAACCGGTGCGCAGACCGTTAACGTGGGTGCCGCCTTGTGCGGTTGGAATCAGGTTGACGTAACTTTCCTGCAGTAACTCGCCGCCTTCCGGCAGCCAGAGAACGGCCCACTCCACGGCTTCGTTATTGCCTTTCATATTGCCAGTGAACGGCTCGACCGGCAGCGTGATGTCATCGCCGGTGCCTTGCAGCAAGTAATCCGTCAGGCCGTCTTTAAACAACCATTCTTCACTTTGCGCTTTGTCATCGGTGGCGGTGTTGTCAATAAACACCACTCGCAGGCCCGAACACAAAACCGCCTTGGCGCGCAGTACGTGTTTAAGTCGCGTGATAGAGACTTTCGGGGAATCGAAATATTTTTCGTCAGGTAAAAATCGCACCGTGGTGCCGGTCTGGCGTTTGGCAACCGTGCCAATAACCTTAAGCTCGGTCGCCTTATCACCATTGTGAAAACGCATCTGATAGACATTGCCATCACGGCGCACGGTGACTTCCACAAAATGGGACAGCGCGTTTACCACTGATACGCCCACACCGTGTAATCCACCTGAGTATTCGTAGTTCTTGCCCGAAAACTTGCCGCCGGAGTGCAGGCGCGTCAGGATCAATTCCACACCCGTGACTTTTTCTTCCGGGTGAATATCCACTGGCATACCACGGCCATCGTCTTCGACCTCGATGGACCCGTCTTTGTGCATAATCAGGGTAATGGTTTTGGCATGGCCCGCCAGCGCTTCGTCGACGCTGTTGTCGACGACCTCCTGAACAAGGTGATTGGGGCGGGTGGTATCGGTGTACATGCCGGGGCGTTTTCGGACCGGATCAAGACCGGTGAGTACTTCTATAGCATCGGCGTTGTAACTGTTGCTCATAAACTTCGTGTTCTCAAACGTGCGGAAGTATGTTGATGTTGGATCGGGTTAGTACCCGCCCGCGTTCATGTCGACTTTGATGCTGTAGTCATTTAATCGCTCTACGGCCGTCTGCAGCCGGCCGTCTGCGTATAAATCAAACCATCGGTATGCCGGCGCCAGCATGTCCAGCGTAAACTCTTCAACATAGGGTTTGAATTGGATGCACGTTGACGGTGTGCAGAAAAATCTTAAGCCTTGGTGATAAAAATCCAGTGCCTGATGGATGTGCCCATACACAACAGCCCTGACCGAGGCACCTTGCTGCGCCAATATCGTCAGCAGCGCATCCGCGTTTTTTAACCCTATGTCGCTCATCCAGCTCGCGGTGCCCGGCACCGGATTGTGATGCAGGCAAACCATGGTGTGTTCAACACCCGCCGGTAGGGTGGTCAATTGATGCTGAAGACGTTGAAGCTCCTGGTCAGACAATAAACCGTGGACATTGCCCGGCGAACTGGTGTCTAGCATCAGAAGTTGCCAGTTACCAAAAATCAGCTGCGTATCAAAGGCATGCGGATATTCTTCCAGTGACAGCATGACGCTGCGGCTGTCATGGTTTCCCGGTACCCAATAAAAAGGCGCATCCAGCCGGGAAACAATCGTCGCAAAGCGTCTGTAGGATTCGACCGAAGCATCCTGAGCGATATCGCCTGTGCCGATCACCACATCGGGTGAAGCGCGGGTGCTGGCAATTAGATTGACAATCTTTTCAAAACTTTCCTGCGTGTTTAAACCAAGCAGAACCGCGCGCGGATCACGGTACAGATGAGTATCCGTGATCTGTATCAGGCGCAGCGGTTTCTCTCTGAATTGCGTTGAATCTTTCTGCATAGTTCAATCGACACACAGAAAATCTGACGTCCTGGCAACCACATCAGGCTTTAAACACCAACCCAGCCACTCTGCAAGAAATTCGTTAATCTGCCTCTTCTCGTCTTGATGATACATATCGGCGTTGGGCAGTTGATTTTTTGCCGGTATCTGCCGATGTCCTTGATAAGTCAGCGGTTCAGCCGTTGCTGCATCGTGGTACATGCGCACCAGCATCACGGGTGACGGAGCCCAATTTGGAAATCCGTAACTGATACTGATTTCAAGTGTACTGGTATAACGGAATATCTCCAGCAACCGAACCCGAATGATCATTTTATTGTTTGATTTGTTAAAGGCTTTTTTTCCAGTCCGACTGCCCGTTGCACTGGCTACAAACTCCCAGCAACTACCGGATGCTGGAACGGCTCCCGAATAACTAGGCTTGCCGGATTCTAGAGCAGGCACCAGTTTTAGTAAACGCCAATAGTTGTCATCACATGTCTGCATGTAGCCTGCAAGATCGATGCGATATCGTGGCGGAACCGCCAGCTCGTAATACTCGAACTCCAACATCAGGACGCTCCCGCTGCGTTCACCATCTTTCTGATCTGTAACCACTGTAACGCGATAATGGCCATGGCATTGTTGATTAAACCCTGCTCAATTGCTGCTATCGCAACCGCTCTTGGAACCACAACAACACGAATGTCTTCATTTTCTTCCGCAAGACCATGAATGCCACCTGCCCCGCTGGAATCAACTTCGGCGTAAAACAGGCTGATGCGCTCATCACAACCACCAGGACTATTATAGTACTCACAGATGAACTGTGACTGACCAATTGTCAGGCCGGTCTCTTCCAGCACTTCCCTGCCCGCCATTTCTTGCGGGGATTCGGCAACATCGACCATGCCAGCCACCAACTCAAGAGCCCAGGGACTCTGTTGTTCCGCGCACAACATGCCCACGCGAAACTGTTCAACCAGCACAACCTGATCCAGCACGGGATCATAGAGCAGCACACCGGCTGCACGGCCCCGCAAAAACAATTCACGCGTGAACGGTTTGCTCCAACCTCCGGCATAAAGCCGATGGCGAAGTGTCAGCTTGTCGACCGCAAAAAAACCCTGGAAAACGCGCTGACGCTCCATCACCTCAACATCATTTTTTTCATATACCGGAAGATGCGTCGTCATCGTTTCCCTTGCCTCCTCAAAGCGCAAAATTATGCCTCAGCAGGTGCCGGGGCATGGGCGAGGAACACTTGAGGCTCTCACGTCGCCCCTTCTGAGAGAGCCGCCCGGCGGTAACCGGAGCATGAGTAAGGAACAATCAGCACCTGCATGTCGCCCTTTTGAGGGTGGGCAACGCCCGGCGGTAACCGGGGCATGAGCGAGGAACAATCAGCACCTGCATGTCGCCCTTTTAAGGGTGGGCAACGCCCGGCGGTAACCGGGGCATGAGCGAGGAACAATCAGCACCTGCATGTCGCCCTTTTGAGGGTGGGCAACGCCCGGCGGTAACCGGGGCATGAGCGAGGAACCAT
>CALQJO020000043.1 GCA_943330915.2 Rhodoferax sp. OV413
AATACAACCACTCGATGAGCCCAGCTCTGGCTAACCTGCTGAATCACTTTGGCAGCTCGTTGTTTGCCTACAAACCCAGCGCAATTGTCACCTACTCAGCGGGACAATGGGGCGGCGTGCGTGCGGCGGTGGGCATGCGCACATTTGTGTCAGAACTCGGCTGCCTGCCGGTGTCGGCGATGATTCATGTGCCTAAGGCGCAGGAAGTCTTTGATGCTGGCGGAGCCCTGCAGTCAGGTGAACAACAATCGACCTGGTTTGATTATTTTGGCCGCACGTTTCTTCAGTTGGTCTGGTGGGCCGACGCCGCGCGTGAGCAGCGCACCAGGGTTGATCCGCATCAGTTGGTCAACGATTTTAGGAAAGATCCTTCGCAGCGTAATGCGCCTTGAATTGGATTGAATGCGGGGCAAAGCCTGGAGTTTGCCGACGAGGGCCATGGTTTTCTGAAGAAGGAAAACAATGACCTGCGCGGCGAGGTAGAGACGGTTTTCCTGAAGCGCTTGTTTGGGACAGGTTTGCCCGACCAGCGGCAGAATCAATAACGTATTCAAACCTTGTCTTTGATCCAGTCCGACTTCAATGACGACCAGAATACTTTCAGGTTATTGAATTTTGTTTCCACCACCGCAAAATGATCATCCAGATGATCAATGGCTTGGTGAAGTTCGAGTTCCTTATCCCTTTCCAGCTCGGTCTCTAACCGGGTAATGGCATCACGCAACTCTGCCAATTTTTTTTGCTTTTCCTGTCGATTGGACATGTTCATATAAACTCCGGAATAGGTCTGCTAGTCAGAACAGCCTGCTGATGGCGATCAGCAGTAAAGGAATCACGAAAAACACGCCGGCAATATACGCAACCACGTACCACTTGCTGCGCATCGCCAGCGTGGCCAGTGTTTCCGCCATTTGAATGGGAATATTTCGGGTGAACGGAATACCGTAAAGAATGGCAATGGCAAACACGTTAAAAAACAGATGCACCAGTGCAATGGCCAGAGCGGTATCCGCCATCGGACCTGTAATGGCCGTGACTGCGAGTAATGCGGTGATAGTTGTACCAATGTTGGCACCGAGCACGAAGGGATAAATCTGTTGAATGGTGAACACCCCGGTGCCTGCCAATGGCACGATCAGCGATGTTGTGGTGGATGACGATTGCACCAGCATGGTGATTGCAGTACCGGAGACCATTCCCGCGATTGGCCCCCTGCCGACCGCTGCGTGCATGATGTCTCTGGCTTTGCCTACCAATAATCGCCTGAGAATTTTTCCGATGCCAGTCACCACAAACAGAATCAAGCCGACCCCAATGACAATCATTGCGATGCCGGCAAATATGCCCGGCAGCCACGATGTCGCCAGCTCTAGAACCTGCGACGCCGGTGCTAACAGAGTACTCATAAAATTCACATCACTCATGCTCAGGCTGGCATCGGAGTACAGCATTTGAGCCAATGCGGTTGCCACGCGCTCCAGCGGCTGGAATAGAATTTCCAAGGGCAGCAAAATGGCCACTGCGCACAAGTTAAAACTGTCATGTACGGTTGCCGCTGCGAACGCTCTGCGAAATTCTTCACCGTTACGCACATGCCCGAGACTGACCAGTGTGCTGGTCAGCGAGGTACCGATATTGGCCCCCATCACCATGGGTATGGCTATTCCGAGGGGCAAGCCACCGGCGACCAGACCAACAATGATAGACGTCACGGTACTTGAGCTTTGTATGACCGCCGTAACAACCAAACCAACCACTAGCGCTATGATCGGGTTGGAGGCAAACGCAAACAGCTCACGGGCATTGTCACCGGCTGCCAGTTTAAAGCCATCACCTATGCCGGCAACGGCGGCCAGCAACAGATAGACCAGTGCCAGTACGGCCAGCCATGACAGCCAGTTATTGCGATTATCAGCTGCGCCACCCGGCTGCTCTTGGTTAACTTTAGTTGTTTCGATGCTTGCGGACACAAGAAATCCCTTTGGCTTGTTATTTGGATAAACACACAATTGCTGAAAAATGTGACAGGCTGATGAAAGCACATCAACTGAGCGGCGGACGGCGAGTGTAATACAAATGCCTGCTGTCCGGTCAGCATGGCATCATAAACCACACCCACTGCAGAGACTGTCATCATGACCCAATCCATCACCAAGACCACCGGCAACACAGGAATTCGCACGCTGATTATCGTGGCCACCACGGTGCTGATCGGCGCAGTGTTATGGCTGTTGCTGCCAAAAGGTTCGTTTTCCAACGATCTGACCCGCGTGGGCCAAGGCAAGCCTGCGCTGGTGATGCTGCGTGAAGTGCACGTGATGGGCGGGGATCAGGTGATGGAACAGATGCAACTCATCCATGCTGAATTTCAGGACTCGGTAGAGTTTCTGGTGGTACACACCGGACAACCGGACGGGCAGGCGTTTGCGGCAGATCACAATATCAGTGATGGCTCGCTGGTGTTGTTTGATGCGCAGGGGCAAGTGCTGGGGCGCAGTGCGCGCCCGGAATCACCGGACGCGTTGCGGCAGTTTCTAACAGAGCTTCTGTGAGATCAGAAGTTTACGCGGGCACCCAAAAAGTACAGTGAACCGAACTTCTCATACTCGTAGGTTCGCTGACGATCACCGTAGTAACGCGCACCAGGTGTGTCGCTGAGGTTTTTGCCTTCGAAGAACACTTCATAGGTGTCATTGATGGCATAACTGGCGGTCAGGTCCAGCTGTGAGCGCCCTTCCCAGTACAGATCCAGTCGGCCGTCATTAGCGTTGATCTCATTCAGATAATCGCTGCGATCGGTGTAGGACAGACGCACGCTCAGGCCATCGGCTTCATAAAACGCTGACAGATTGTAGGTGTGCTCAGACTGTCCTGGCAGATCAAAGCGGCTGCGACCACTGTAAGAGCGGCCCAGATTCATGTGTGCATCGGTGTAGGTGTAGTTGGCAAACACCCCAAAGTCTGACCAGAATCCCGGCAACATGGTGAGCTGCTGCTGCCAGCTGACTTCTGCGCCAAAAATGCGGCCATCCGGGGCATTTTCCGGACGCGTGATCAGCGCATTGTCGCCCTCAAACGTGCCGCTCAGTGTCAGCTCGTAGCGGTAATCCGCCAGATCTTTGTAGAACACACCACCAGAAATCAGACCCAGCGGCTCGATGTAGTACTCCAGCATAAAATCGACGTTGTTGGTCAGTGTCGGGTTCAGATCCGGGTTACCGGCGGCAACACGCACGATGGTTGAGGAATCGTTTTCCACCAGTCGCGGCACGATTTGCGGAAAGTTAGGCCGTGAAATTGAGCGGGTGATCGCCGCACGGCCAATCAGGTTTTCACTAAAACTGTAACGCAGCGTGGCGCCCGGGAAGAAGTTCGTGTAGCTGTTACCCGCCGTGCGTTTGCCAATGGCACTGGTCACTTCGTTAAACGAGGGTGAACTAGAATTCTGTTCGGTGCGTTCCATACGCAGACCCAGCAGCAACTCCGCGCGATCATACTCAACGCGAGCAGAACCGTAGGCTGAGGAGATGTCTTCATCCACGCTGTAGTCTGCAGTGATGGACTGCGGGATACGACGCTGGGTGATGGAACTGGCCTTGATACCATCCAGATAGGCGGTGACCAGTACCGGGTCCATTTTGAAACCCAGGTCATAGCCGTAATTAGCCGATGGCTCAGCGGTCAGGAATGTCAGCAAGGGCTGAGTCGGCGCTGAGGTGGCACGACGATCACGGTAACGCTCTTCATCGTGGGTCTTTTCACGACCACGGAATTTGATGCCCCACTGATAGGTTGTGGGCTGACTGAACAACATGCCGGGCATCTCGACGTTGGCCTGCACGCTGACTTCGTCTTCAACACCAGCGTTTGAGCGGAAGGTGTTTTCGCGGAAGCTCATATTACTCACACGCGTCAATTCGCCGGTGGCAAACACAGAGTACGCGGGGTTATTGGCATCCTGCGAAAAATCATAACTGACGTTTGGACGCAGGCTGGAGCGCAGCAACAACTCATCACGATTCGGGTAGGTCTGCTTGGCGCGGGATACCGACGCTGAATAGTCGAGTGTGTAGTTGCTCAGCTCATTCTCGCCGCCAAGTGTCACTGACGAAATGTTGTTCTGCTGAACACGGTGACGGAACTGCTTTTGCAGACGCACCGTGTTAACAGTGCCACTCAGATTGGTTGCGCCGGGCTGCAAGCTGCCCTCTTCCCACAGAATATCCGAACGGTTGCGGAACTCGTCATCGGTAAACTGTGCCCATGAGCCACGCAGGTAGTAACTGTCGGTATCCGTTGGACGCCACTCCAGTGACGTGGTCGCGGCCATACGCTCACGGCGGGTATCGTAGTCTTTGAACAGAGTTTCGATCAGACTCAGTACCTCACCCTGCGGGCGATTCAGTACCGTCCAGACGTTTTCGACGTTATCGACCTGACGGCGGGTCTTGGAATAACTCAGTGACACCAGCGCGCCAAACTGCTGCTCGCTGCCAAACAGATTACTGGCCTGCAAGGAGCCACGTGTATCGTTTTTGCCGTATTCGTTGTCACTGATACCTGCAGAGCCACTCAGCTGTGGGCCACGGGAATCAAACGGTGAACGTGTGACGATGTTGACCGCGCCCGCAATGGAATCCGCATCCTGATCAGGACGCAGTGTTTTGGAGACTTCAATCTGGCTAACGATATCCGACGGAATGGTGTCGAGGTCAACCGCGCGCGTAAACGGATCCGGCGCGGGCATGCTCACGCCATTAATCGCCACCGCTGAGAATTCAGCCGGGGCACCACGCACGTTGATGTAACGTCCCTCACCCTGGTCACGCTGAATGCCCACCCCGGGCGCGCGTTGCAAGGCTTCAGCAATGTTTGAATCCGGGAAACGACCAATGGCATCGGACGAAATCACGTTGCTGACGTTGTCGGCCATGCGCTGCTGGTTAAGCGCGCGAGCCTGGCTATCCACAATCGGCGATGCACGTACAATGATCTCTTCAATGACACCGGCTGGGCGCAGCGCCAGGGAAATGTTGGCACGCTGGCCGTCAGCCACGGTAATGCTTTGTGTGGTGGACTCGTACCCCAGATAGTCGATGACCACCGTGTACGTGCCTGCCGGCAGGCTGCCGAGCGTGAATTCGCCCTGTGTGTTGGTGGTGCCGCGCACGTTCAGTTCCTGAATAGTGATCTGCGCACCCGGCAATGCAGAGCCGGCGCGATCTTCAACACGGCCGGCAACAACGCCGGTTTGTGCAAAGACTTCAGCTGCAAACATCAGTGCTATGGCGGGCACAGCAGTGCGTATCATCATGGGCAGCATTTTTTTGCGGAATTTTGATAACGAAGACATTAATCGGCTCCAAGGCTTGGATCGTGGGTTTGGGGTCGTTGACGGCGCGAGTCTATGAAGCTTGTTTGACAACTTGATGAAGTTTTTGTGACGGTTTTGTCACATTGTCACAAAGCCGGCACCTCTCACCCGTCAGGTGTGCATGGCTTACCGCCCTGCCTTTGATTACACTCACCCGCAGAGGTAGCCTTAAAAACCTATCCACACCCATCAACACCGCATTGGACCTCGCCATGTACGTTCCACAGCATTTCAGCGAAAGCGACACCAGCAAACTGCAGCAGACCATCCGCGACTACGGGTTGGGGCTGCTGATAGTGGCCGACGGCGCCGGCATTGACGCCAACCATGTGCCTTTTTATCTGAGTTGTGATCAGGCAAATGCGCTGGGCACCTTGCAGTGCCACGTGGCGCGCAGCAATCCGGTGTGGCAACGTCTGTTGGCCGGAGCCTCTGCGCTGGTGGTATTTCAGGGGCCGGACGCCTATGTATCGCCATCGTGGTATCCAAGCAAAGCTGAAAACGGTCGCGCGGTGCCCACCTGGAACTATCTGGCGGTGCATGTCGAAGGCCATGTGCGGGTGATTGAGGATGCCGGCTGGCTGAGACAACATGTGCGCAACCTGACAGATCAACATGAATCCGCCATGCAGAAACCGTGGTCGGTTGATGATGCGCCTACTGACTACACAGAGCGGATGATACAGGCCGTTGTGGGCCTCGAGATCAGCATTCAGACACTCACCGGCAAACTCAAGGCCAGTCAGAATCAACCGGAGCGCAACAAAGCCGGCGTGATTGCCGGGCTGAGCGCGCAGCATCCGATGGCTAAGTTAATTCGTTGACACAATGAAGCAAGTGCTACGTAACTGTTCGCTGACCGGGCACCCCGGAAAACAATGAACCTCACCCTGCGATTGATCGTACAACGTGCATACAAGAGAACCCGCAGGTGATTACTGATGCTGTTAACACCCGAAGAAGAATCCAGAATCATTGAAATGGCGTGGGAAGACCGCACGCCCTTTGAAGCAATACAGCTGCAATTTGGGTTGAATGAGTCGCAGGTGATCCTGCTGATGCGCAGCTCTCTGAAGCGCGGCAGCTTTAAACTGTGGCGAGAGCGCGTCAGCGGCCGTGTCACCAAACATCTGAAACTGCGAAGCCCCGATGTCAGTCGCGGCTACTGCCCGACGCAATACAAGCCGCGTTGAGCTCCACCCGCCCCACTGATTTACAGCACCTGATTTACAGCACCTGATTGACAGCACCTGAGCCTCACCATCAGGCACATCAGCAAGGCATGGTGTTGATTGCCAGTCAATCATTCCATCGATGCCTTCGCCTCAGCGTGATAAGCCGTTGCGCTGCCGCCAGCCCTTGTCTCGCCAGCTAGCGGCATGCACATCAGCGCGCTACAATCGGGCAACTGCTTAACTTACCTGTCAGGTTGCTGCCATGTTGAAACCTCTGCTGTGGATATTGTGTAGGCCGGTGCGAGCCCTGTTGATAGCCCTGCTGCTGATTGCAGGGCTGGCGCGTCCAGCACTGGCTTACGAGGTAGAAATCGGCCTGAAGGCATTTGAAGAGCAGGATTACCCCACGGCCTTGGCCAATTTCACCGAAGGCGCCATGCTCGGCCACGCCCTGGCGCAATTTAATCTGGCGCTGATGTTCCATCAGGGCATAGGGACAGATCAGGACTTTGAACAGGCCATGCAGCTGTACGGATTATCCGCACAGCAAGGCATTACCCAGGCACAATTCAATCTTGGCCTTATGTACGACCGCGGTGAGGGTGTTGCTCAGGATTACAGAGAAGCCTATTACTGGTATGAACAAGCTGCCGATGCCGGCAGTCCCGATGGTCAATACGCCGTCGGCACCATGCATTTTTATGGGCAGGGTCGTGCGGAAAATTTTGAAGAGGCGCTGACCTGGTATCAGGAGGCGGCACGTCAGGGACATCGGGACTCACAATACAATCTGGGCGTTATGTACCTCAATGGCCTGGGCGCAGAAGCAAACCTGACCGTGGCGCTGACCTGGTTTACGATGGCCGCCGACAATGGCAGTCCGGACGCACAGTTCAACGCGGCCGTCATGTACGCTACAGGACGCGGCGCAGACCGCGATCTGATCAAGGCACGCGACTATTTCACCATGGCGGCAGAACTCGGTATGCGCGATGCGCAAACCCAGCTGGGCATGTTGTACGCCTCTGATAACGAAACCGAGCTGCCGCGCAACTATGAGCAGGCACAGATCTGGTTTAACCGGTCAGCACATCGCGGTGATTCCACGGCGCAGTTTTTCCTGGGTCGGATTTATTCTGAAGGCCTGGGCACCGAACAGAATCTCCCGATGGCACACATGTGGTACGAGATCTCTTACCGCTTTGGGTATGAGCCTGCTGTGCGCTCGATGAATAGGCTCAGAGGTGAAATGAATCCCGAACAATTGAGCCAGTCACAACTGATGGGCTTGCGCTGGATGACGCAATACGCCATCCGCAACCCAAGCTCATTGCAAACCACCCGTGATGCCCCGGCCGATGCCACGGTGGAAGCCTCACCGCCGCTCAACCCGCAGATCTGATCAGCCAATGATTTTAGCCCCCAAGCTCTGCATCGTGCTGCAGCCGTAAGCTGCTCACCGGATACTGACTCCCGGGATGTCATGTCACTACATATCAGGCGGCGTGGGTCTTCTTTTATTGCTCGACAATGTTAACGAGGGACTATTTAGGGATCGTTTCAGCGTTCAGAGCCGGTTTTTGTGCAAAGACGCTGGTAATTGTTAACGTTTTTTTTATTAAATTGCTCTGTCGCGCACTGTCACCTATGCTGGAGCGCGCCAGTGTTGTGTATCGAGATCAGACCGAGTCTCGAAAAAAACCGGTTCTACGCTAAGTTCGAGACGGACCAAGCGGGTGTAGCTCAATGGTAGAGCTCTTGGTTCCCAACCAAGTGACGAGGGTTCGATTCCCTTCACCCGCTCCAAATATGGAAAAAAACATGGATAACAAGTCAGCTCGCAAATCTCGTTTTGTCTCTGCTCAGTCCGCCCTGACCAGATGGGTGAGTCTGGCGCTGATGACATTGGGCAGTCTAAGCGCGGTGAATGTTGCGCAGGCGCAAACCCCGACAACTGCCGAGCTTCTGTCAGGTGTGGTGGGCACTTATAACCTGACATTTTTTGACGCGGACGCAAACGCAGACAATAACCGTGGGCTGGTTGCGACGCCTCCTTCCAGAGTCAGATTTATCATCGCTGCCGGCGGCCGTCTGTGTACGCCCGACTTGAATTTGACTCAGGGTGTGGCGAGCTCGAACCCGTTGGCCAGGAATGGTGCAGTGCTGTGGACCAACGCGTTTGCAGACCTGCAGATCAATCTGCGTGTGGTCGACAATAATGCCGATCAGGTTTACGAATTTCAGGAAATCGATTACCGCAGTGCAACAGGCGCCCCGGTGGGTCGCTTCAGCCTTGCGGCCCCGGGTGATTTTACAGCGGGCACGGGTAATTGCGGCGCCAGCAACGATGCAACCCCAGCACAGATAAACACCTTTTTTACTCGCGCTGAAGCTGCCTTTGGCGCTTTGTTCCCAAGCGGTCCGTTTACCTTTACGCAAACCGCCGCCGGCTCGTCGTTTCGCTATTACGACAGCACCGGCATCACTCTGGTGGTGACAGCGGGCCAGGTTTATGCCAAAGGCGGCGGATATGGCACAGAGTACATCGCGGTGGGTAGTTTTGATGATCTGGCGGTAAAAGGCCCCATCAACAACATAAGCCGACCCACCAGTGTAGATGCGTTTTTTGCGGGCACATACCTGACAGCCATGAGCGATACGCAACCGTTTTCACCCATCCCCGATGGCAACGAAGTCCGCTATGTCATTACGTCCAGCGGTCAACTGTGTCTGAGTAATCGCAAGGAAATTTTCAATCCACTTATCCTCAACAACAACTCCAATTTTGTGGCTTGGATAGACACGGTACAGCAGCGCAGCTACCAGCAAAGAGTCACTCGCGTGAATCCGGATACACCCATCGATCCCGGCATAGGATTGCTACAGGTTTTCAGCCTATCCAATTTCCTTTATGGCGCGCTTGTTGGTGTACGCACATCGCTGGACGCCTTTTGCACTGATCTTGACCCACAGCACCCGGATACTGTGCGCGCCCCGCGCATCGAAAAACTTTTTGAAGTGAAAGAGCAGCTGTTCCCGGAGCTTTATCCTGCCAGCCCTATCGTTCAGACTCAACGCACCGCGCAGTTCACGTTCCGGTTTTACCCACAGACCAACCGATTTATTGCCGTAAGTTCCGGGATCGTTTACGAAGGCAGCGGCGCCGTCAGTGTCGCCGGCGTGTCATCCGGTGGACTGGAGCAGGTCATCAGTGCCACCACCGCCGCGACCAGCCCGTATCTCCCCGCCAGTTTTATGGTGGGCACCTATGACATGGTGGTGTCCGGTGCCAGTCCGCTATCAACAGCTCCCAACGGAACACGAGTACGCATGGTGCTCACGAGCAACGGCACCTTGTGTGTCGACAACGTTGTGCTGACATCACCCACAGCGCCCCGTTCGGCATTGTCAGACGTCAGCTGGACGAATATGCAGGTCGGCTTAAATGCATTTATGGTTGTGCCCACAACGCAATCCGCTGTCACTGTGCACCTGACGTCCTCTTTCGGCGATAGTTTTGGCCGGCTTGATGGCAGCCGGGTAAATACCCGGGCAACGTGCACCAGCGCAGCACCCAGTGCTGCGGAAATCGCGGCCGCTGAAGAATACTTTATCCTTGCGGAACGTAAATTTCCCCAGCTACTGCCTACTCAGAGTGCAAAAGTCGATCGAACCGTCAGCGGCGCGATTACCCGTCTTTACCGCAGCACCGATGTCACCGTTAGCATCATTGCCGGCGAAGTGTTTGCCCGCGGCGGCAGCTTCGGAGCAAACGATGTTGTAGTTGGCAACCTGACAACTCTGTTGCCAGAGTTACGTGCAGAGGTTGGCCAGGCCACCAAAGCAGCCGTTATCCCGTCAAGCCTCTCGGGCACCTACGAGATGCTGGTTAGCGGTGCCAATCCATTGGCACCATTTGCCAATAACAGTCGTGCGCGCGTTGTGCTGCGTACCGATGGCAGTTTGTGTATCAATAATGTGATCAGCAACAATCCGCGCAGTGACTATGCCAGCCCGCAACTCCTGCGCTGGACTAACTCTGAGTCACAATTAATTGCCAACCTCGATGTATCCAACACCAGCACAGCAGTAGTGGTCAGTCTGCAGAATACTGCAGGCGCCAGCCAAGGTACGCTGACTGGCAACCGCATCAGTAACGATACATTCTGTTCAACAGAGACACCTGGCACCAGCGCAATGCAACTGATCAATGAGTTGTTCCTTCTGGCAGAGCGCCAATACCCGGACTTATTACCCGCTGGCAATAACATCACCCAGACCTCTGGCCCCGCAGTCAGTCGCCGCTACAACGGCAACGGCTTGGTGCTGACGGTTGTGAATAATCAGATATTTGCGCGCGGTGCCGAATTCGGTTCTGCCGATGTTGCGGTGGGTAATCTGCAGACACAACTTGCCGGTTTACGAGAGTTGGTCGGTGAAGATAACAAAGCGTCCGTCATTCCACCCGCGCTGATCGGCACTTACGACATGCTGGTCAACAACAGCAACCTGACGGCCCAATTTGCCAACGGCATCCGTGTGCGAGTGGTGGTGCGCCAGAACGGTGAACTGTGTCTGAATAGCCTGATCAGCAGCAATCCGCGCAGTGACTACGGCAGCCTGCAGATCGCAAACTGGACGTTCCCCACGTCAAATTTTGTTGCGGTTGCCAATACCGCAGATCTCACTGACGGCCTGGTCTTTAGTCTACACAATACTGCCGGAAGCACACTGGCTACTCTGACAGGCGATCGCATCAGCACAGACACCTTCTGCTCGGCAACAGCTCTGACGGCAGCACAGGTTCAGACGGTTAATGAACTGTTTATGCTGGCTGAGCGCCAATATCCAAGTCAGCTGGTCACCAGCGGCAGCAACACACTCACAACTGGCCCGGCGGTAAGACGCAATTATCCGGGCGGCCTGATACTCACCGTGGTTGACAACAAAGTGTTTGCGCGCGGCGGCGAATTTGGCCTGACAGACATCAACGTGGGACCGCTTGATGCGCTGCTGACCGAACTGCGCAGCCTGGTAGGGGCAGACAACCGCGCTGCCGTGATTCCTGCAGCATTAGCAGGCACTTATGACCTGCTGGTCAGCGGAGCCAACCCTTTTGCGCCGTTTGCAAACAACAGCCGAATGCGCGTGGTACTCAATACCAACGGTGACCTGTGTCTGAACAGCACGATTATCAACAATCCGCGCAGCGATTACGGCAGCGTGAATATTGCCACCTGGACTCAGAGCGCTGCCGGGATCATTGCGCGACTCAATATGACGGATGTTAATGAAGGACTAGTTGTCCAACTCAGCAGCACCGCTGGCAACAGCCTGGGTACTCTTACCGGTACTCGCGTCAACACAGATGTGTTCTGTTCTGCAGTTGCGCTGAGTGCCAGCGAAGCGCAGTCCGTCAACAACCTGATCGCGCTGGCTGAGCGCAGAAGCCCGACTCTGTTTTCGTCTGACCCCAACAATTCGACGCTGAACGCTGGCGGTGCAGTGTGGAAAACCTATGCCAGCACTAACACGGTGCTCAGCGTGGTTAACAATCGGGTCTTTGCGCGTGGCGGCTCATTTGGCGCTACTGATTTTTATCTGGGCACCGTACCAGCACTGACCAGCCAGTGGTTGGCAGAAGTGGGGCCGCCACCGGCGCAGATTGCACAGTACAACATCAGGGTGACTGGTAATGCCGTAGTAACGATCACTGGCATGAACCCGGTCACACGGCTGTTGAACATTAACCAGAAACAAACCTATTCGCTGACCGAACTGGTGGACAACAATCTTCCCAACATCGCCCGAGCACTGCTGTCGGGTGAGATCAGCAGCCCTGACAGCATCGTTATTGCGGATGTGTCCCGCAGTAATGGAGCGCTGTACTTCAAGGCAACACTGATCAAAACCACCGCAGTGGGTAGCACCACCACCACCCGCCGAATAGAGGCTCAGATCACCCTGAGCCTTTGATTTGCAAGGTTCTAGTTATTTGTCCCCATTTGTACCCTTATCGGTACCCGTGTGGGGTTTGTCGAGCGCCAACCGACAAGCTAGTATTAATGTGTGACCTAAAGTAATATCGGCAAATCACTATTTTAAAGGAATTTTTTGGTGTATCTGGAATACTACTCTCTTGAACGACCGCCGTTCAGGATCACACCAGATCCTTCGCTGTTTTTTTTAGGCGGCGCTAACAGTTGCGGGGTGGTGCTTGAAGCGTTGTTGTACGCGGTTCAAGCGGGAGAAGGTATTCTCAAAGTTGTCGGCGAAGTCGGCAGTGGCAAAACGATGTTATGCCGCATGCTTGAGCAGCGCCTGCCTGAATCTGTTGACGTCGTTTATCTCGCCAATCCCAAACTGACACCCCACGACATCCTCTATGCCGTAGCCTTTGAGCTCAAGCTGGATGTCACACAAGAAACTCCGCGTCTGGTGCTGATGCAAAAATTGCAGTCACATCTGTTGCAGCAGCACGCTGCCAATCGTTCCGTACTGGTTATCATCGAAGAAGCGCAAAGTATGCCGCTGGAGACGCTGGAGGAAATCCGCTTATTCAGTAATCTGGAGACTCATCAGCATAAACTGATGCAGATCATTTTGTTCGGACAACCCGAACTCGATAAAAATCTGCAGGATAAGAGTATTCGCCAGTTAAAGGAGCGTATTACTCACAGCTTCTACCTGAACCCATTGACGCCGGATGAGGTCAGTGATTACCTGCGCCATCGCCTGAAAGCGGCAGGTTGCCCGGCACCGCAAGTATTCAGCAAAGCCGCTGAGAACCTGATTGCCAAAGCCTCTGGCGGCCTCACACGCCGCATTAACATACTGGCCGACAAAGCCATGCTCGCCGCCTACTCTGAATCTGCGACCGCAACACGCCCGCGCTCACTGGGAAGCCAGCTGCAACCAACAGTATCGGCACAGCATGTCAAGACAGCGATAAAGGACTGCGACTACATGCCGAGCAGACAAATATCTTTGTGGCATGTGGTCTTTGCAGTGATGCTGGTGATCATTGGTATTCTGGTATGGCAACTGATCATTGCCCGCAACATGCAGATCAGCACCATCAGCAGCCCCATCAGCAGCGCTACTCAGACAGCACTGATCGAGCCAGTACCAGCACAGGACACGACTCCGGTGTTTACAGATACAGCAGAGCCGGCCGCCGAACTGACCGAGACGGTACTCCCTGAAACAAGCCTGCCGGAGGCATTACCAGAGGCCGAACCAGCAGTTCCAGCGCAAACGGCCATCCAGACGCAAACCAATGCCGTGGCTTCTCCGTCATTTAAACCAGGTGACATTAGCCAGACGCTTGACGGCGCGTTACTGCCGGGAATTGTTTCATCGCGCATCGACGCATACCAGCGCCTTCTTGAGACAGGCGTGCCCAGCATCTACACGATCCAGGTGCTGACTACCGGTACTGACGAAACACCTTTTTTAGCAAGATCATTAAACCTGCTTGACCGATCCGGTTTGCTGGACAGCACTTACGTATGTTTAACGCAATACCAGGGTAGCCCTATATGGTTAATTCTGTTTGGTCAGTACAACTGGGTTGATGACGCCAGAGCCGCCATTAATGATTTACCGCCAGAACTCTGGCAAAACCAGCCATTCGTTCAGAATGTGGAGACGGTGCGATGTTCAACGGTGAGGAGCTGACACATGATCGGTTTGATTGAAGGCATGCGCTTCAGAGTAATTGCTACATGGCTGGCATTGCCGCTGGCAGCCTGTGGTACATCATTACCCGACCGTGTCGACGATAACAGACATATTCAGGCGCCACAGTCAGTGGTTGCCGACGATATACCTGAGGTCGTGCGCCCGATGCCATTACTCCCGCAGCCTCAGGCGCAGGCTGCGCCAGAGCTGTTCACTGTCGTGGTTCAGGATGTTCCGGTTCGCCAACTGCTGTTTGCCATGGCACGCGATGCCGGCATCAATATTGATGTCCATCCCAATGTAGTTGGTGAGGTCAGTATCAACGCGGTAGACAAAACGCTGCCGCAGATTATCGAACGCATCAGCCGGCAGGTGGATTTCCGCTGGCGCATTGAATCAGACAATACACTCATCGTAGAGCCGGATACCCCATTTCAGCGCACCTATCGTATCGACTACGTTAACGTTACGCGGGACGCCAATACAGAGCTGAGCGTTTCAAATTCGCTGAGTCCCGTTGGAGGAGCCTCAGGCGGCGGTGACGGCGGTATTAACAACTCCACTGCCAACCTGACACAAAGCTCAGCCAACAATTTCTGGGTGACTCTGACTAACAACATCCGTGGATTGTTAGGTGAAGCTTCGGGTGCGTCAGGGGACATTGCAGCAGCCGACCCTTCCGCGGGATCAGCCGTTATCGCCAACGCCGAGTCCGGGCTGATTACTGTTAACGCCACAAGCCGGCAACACCAGGACGTCGCTGCCTTTATCGACAATGTGCTCAGCCGATCGCTGGCACAAGTCATGATTGAAGCAACGGTTGTAGAGGTTTCGCTGAATGACAACTACCAATCCGGTGTAGATTGGGCCACCATCAGCCGTAATAGCGGGCAGATTGACTTTCTGCAAAGTATTACCGGTGCCAACCTGAGTAATGCACCAGCGTCGGTGATGACCATAGATCGCACCAGCGGCCCGGACGCCATTGCCGCCACGATTCGTATGCTGTCCGAATTCGGCGAACTGCGCGTTCTGTCCAGTCCAAAAATTATGGCACTGAATAATCAGGCGGCTATGTTGCGCGTGGTGGATAACAGGGTGTATTTCACCATTGAGGTACAAGCCGGCACTCCGGCCACTGTTGCCGGCCCGGGCACCCCTGCGGTATATACAAGTACGGTTCACACCGTTCCGGTTGGTTTTGTTATGAGTGTCACGCCGCAAATCAGTGACAACGATCAGGTCACTCTGAATGTGCGACCCACTATTTCCAGAATTGTGCGCTTTGTTAATGACCCCAGTCCGGCATTTGCAGAATACGGGATTGTCAACGCCATACCGGAAATCCAAATTCGCGAAATTGAGTCGATACTCAAGGTATACAACGGTCAGGTTGCAGTGCTCGGCGGCCTGATGCAGGACACCCTGGCAAACAATACCACCGGACTACCCATTGCCTCTCGGATCCCAGGCATCCGCAATCTGTTCAGTTATCGCGACGATACCGCCAGAAAAACCGAGTTGATTGTTTTTATTCGCCCGGTTGTTGTGCGGCAACCCTCACTTGACGCTGATCTGGAAGAGTACCGCGAGTTCCTGCCAGCCGGTGGCATCGATATCAACGATTTTTATAGTAATCAGACTGTTCAGCAAACGGCCGGGTCTCTCAGATAGAAAAACGCAGGACATCGCCAATGAGTTTATTGATGGAAGCACTACGTAAGGCTGAAGAAGCCAATCGCCGTGCAGCACAAGGATCTGAGACTGATAACACTGCGACACCACCCTTAACTGCGGGGGTGCCTGAGAGTTCTACACCTGCAGAAAACACAGTGTCAGTGGATTCATCTGATGGGCTGATTGCAGCGTTGCAAGCTGCCGCGCCTGATTCACCGGCGCAGTCCCTCGGTGTTGACATGTTTGGCTCGTTAAGGCTGACGGATGCACCAGTTGCTGCGCCTCAGCAAGAGAAGACGGATTTTTTACGTGAGCTCACGGCACACAACACTGTGATTACCAATCCTGTGATTCCAGATAAAAAGCCGGAAATAAATCAGCAGGCTCCAGCGCTAGATCAAGCCAAGGCAGATAAATTCGAGGAAGCTCTGGCTGAGAAAAAGTCGGCGCGCGCGCTGTTTGACTCAAAAATCAGGTCCAAGTCCAGCATGACACCTCAAAAGCGCTTGCTGATACTCGGATCAACCGCTGTTTTAACAACAGTTGTCATCATTGGCAGCTGGTTGGTTTGGCCATTGATGACCGGCAGCGGAAATCAGTATGCCATTCCGCCACTCTCAGAATACGAGCAGCGCGGCATACCCATTACCGAGCCGGCTTCTGAGGTCGTAGAAACTGACATCCTAGAGACTGACGTCGTTTCAGCTGACGTAGCTCCCGTATCAGACACAGAACCAGCGCCGATAGCCGCCGCTGACAGTGCTGCCCCCGCTGCCCCTGTGGCTGCTGGCAACACCGACATCAACACCCCCCTTGCGGAAACAACTGCAACGACGGAAGCCACTGCATCGACCGCTGACACATCAGCCGCATCAACGGTCGCATCAACGGTCGCATCAACGCCGGCAACGCCCACAACGGCGCCAGCGCCTGCACAGAGTACACCAGCCATCGATCCGGAAACCGGACTTTACGAGTTGCCACTGGACAACGACCCAAGGGGTACCGGACCTGTAACTGCCGACTCAGCGCCAACCATTCGCATCAGCCGCAGTGAACCGATGCGGAATCCGGACATGCAGGTGCTGAACGCGTGGTCGGCTTATCAGCAGGGCGATTACGCGGCCGCTCGCATTCTTTACCAACAGTTACTGGCCCGCGACCCGGATAATCGGGACGCGCTGCTCGGTGTTGCGGCCACTGCCATGCAGCAGGGGGATATGCTCAGCGCCCGGCAAACCTACAACCATCTGTTAGGCCTGAATCCGCGTGACGTATTGGCGCGCACCGGACTACTGGAGACCACTACCGCGTTAGATCCGGTGCAGCGCGAAACGGAACTCAAAACGCTGCAGCTTGATTATCCTGACATCGCAGCAGTGAGTTACTCCCTGGGCAATTTGTATGCCGGTCAACAGCGCTGGCATGATGCACAAGAAGCGTATTACGAGGCTTTATTGATAGCCCGCACACAGGATGAAGGAGCGGTGAGTCCGGATTACGCGTTTAATTTGGCGATCAGCCTCGAGCGCATCAACCAACCTGAAGCCGCGCTAACGTTTTACAGGGAAGCGCGCGCGCTGGCCGGGCAGCAGGCGCCCGGATTTGACACGGCCATTCTTGATCAGCGTCTGCGTGCGCTGGAGAGGCGTCAGCCATGAAAAAACCCACGCCCAAAAAACGCCTGGGTGAGGTACTGCTGACCCGGGGTGCGATCACTCAGGATCAGCTACGCATTGCGCTACAGGAACTGAAGACCAGCAACAAACCGCTGGGCACAGTGTTGATCGACCTGGGTTTTGTGACCGATGCGCTGGTCCGGGACGCACTCAGCGAAAACACCGGGCAGAAAAGCGTTGACCTCAGACATGCCGTGCTGGATGCACACTGCATCCGTGTTGTCCCCCAGGAAATTGCCAAACGCTTTACCGTGCTGCCCTTGTCCTATAACGAGGCTGATCGTCACCTGACGCTGGCGATGGCAGATACCTTCAACATCGTGGCACTGGACCAGATACTCGCGCACAACGGCGGCGATTTGCGCATATCGCCGGTGCTTGGCAGCGAAGCGGAAATTGTTCGTGTCATTGAACAGTTTTACGGTTTTGAGCTATCCATTGACGGGATCCTGCGGGAAATTGAAACCGGTGAAGTAGACTTTGCAAGCCTGATGGTTAGCGATGACACCTACAGCCATCCGATGGTAAGGCTGGTGAATGCACTGTTTGCCGACGCTGCACAGCGCGAAGCCTCGGATATTCACTTTGAACCGGAAGAAGCGTTCCTGCGCATTCGTTACCGAATTGACGGCGTGTTGCGACAGGTGCGAAGCCTGCATAAAAGCTACTGGCCCGCGATGGTTGTGCGTCTGAAGATCATGAGTAACATGAATATTGCAGAGTCGCGCGCGCCACAAGACGGCCGCATCTCCCTATCGCTGGTAGGCCGGCAGATTGACTTCCGGGTGGCGTCACAACCAACCACCTGGGGTGAAAACATTGTTTTGCGTCTGCTTGACCGCCGTAAAGGCATTGTGCCCATGGACAAGTTGGGGCTGAGCGATGCCAACCTGGCTCTGCTGCGACTGATGCTTGCCAGACCCGAAGGTATTATTCTGGTTACCGGCCCGACCGGTAGCGGCAAAACCACAACGCTCTACTCGATTCTGAGCGAGATGAACACTGAAGAAGTGAACATCATGACCATGGAAGATCCGGTTGAATACCCGATGACGATGATACGGCAATCATCGGTGAACGAGTCTGTCAAAATGGGGTTTGGCGAGGGTATCCGCTCAATGATGCGTCAAGACCCCGACATCATTCTGGTCGGGGAGATCCGCGATCATATCACCGCAGAAATGGCGTTCCGGGCCGCCATGACCGGTCACCAGGTCTTCTCGACGCTTCACACCAACTCAGCCATAGGATCCATGCCGCGCCTGCTGGACATCGGCATTTTGCCTGACATTATTGCCGGCAACCTGATTGGTGTGATTGCACAACGGCTGGTACGAAAACTGTGCACGCACTGCAAAGTCAGGGTCGAGGCGGGTGATCTTGAGCGGCGCCTGCTGGGTGTTAAAACCACTGAACCGGTGTTTATCTATAACGCTGCCGGTTGTGATAAATGCGACCATAAGGGGTATGCGGGGCGGACCTCAGTCATCGAGATACTGAAAATCAACAGCGATATGGATGAACTGATTTCACGTCGCGCCAGCATGCGGGAAATGATCAACAAAGCGAGAGAAAGCGGTTTCCAACCCATCGCTGACGATGCCTGCCGGCGCGTTCTGGAAGGCATCACCAGTCTGGAAGAGATTTCACGGGTCGTCGATCTCACTGACAGGGTCACGGGGTAAGTCACAATGGCCTTGTTCCGTTACAAAGCAATGACCCCCGGAGGCACGATCCGCAACGGCAATCTTGACGCTACCAACGAGGTCGACCTCGAGCAGCGACTGCTGCGCATGGGGCTGGACCTGATCCGCTGTGATGTCACCCAGGAGACCCGTGCATCGTTTGGTCAGAAAAAAATCGGTAAGCCTGTTCTGATTAACTTCTGTTTTAACATGGAACAGTTGACCCGCGCCGGCGTGCCGCTGCTGGATGGCCTGAAGGATTTACGCGACACCCAGGAGCATCCGCGTTTTCGCGAAATTGTTGCCAACCTGGTTGATGAAATTGAAGGGGGTAAAACACTGTCGGAGGCATTGGCCGAGCATTCGACTATTTTTGATCCTTTGTTTGTGAGCTTGATTCGTGCTGGTGAAGCCACAGGCCAACTGCCTGACATATTTGAGTCGCTATCAAAAACCATTAAGTGGCAGGACGAGCTTGAAAAGACCACCAAGAAGCTGCTGACCTCGCCCTTGATTGTCGGCACGGTGGTGCTGAGTGTGACGGCATTTCTGATGGTTTATCTGGTTCCGCAACTGGTCGATTTTATTGAAAGCATGGGTCAGGAACTGCCTTTTCATACCCGTGCGCTGATCGCCACGTCAGACTTTATAGTGGCGTATTGGTACATCATTATCATCACGCCACCGGTTACCTTTTTTGGAATAAAGCTGCTGGTCAAGCACAATGAAAAAGCTGCTATGCGGGCTGATCTCATCAAAATCAGCATCTGGAAATTGGGCCCGGTGCTTAAGAAATTACTGCTGTCCCGCTTCGCCAACTTCTTTGCCATGATGTATGCAGCCGGCATCCCGATTTTAAAATGCCTCGAGATCGCCGAGGATATTATCGGCAACAAGGTCATCAAGCAGGCGCTCGCAACGGTTCGTAATGACATTCAGCAGGGTGCCCCTATCGCACTGAGTTTTCAAAATACCGGGCTGTTCCCGCCGCTGGTGATTCGTATGTTGCAGGTGGGTGAGGTAACCGGAAATCTAGACTCTGCGCTGTTAAACGTCAGCTATTTTTACGATCGCGACATCAAAGATTCCATTGATAAAGTGCAGGCCATGATAGGGCCAACGATGACGGTGATTCTGGGTTTGTTACTGGGGTGGGTAATGCTTTCAGTGCTGGGCCCGATCTACGACACAATTTCTAATATCCAGATGTAACTGGTTTAACTGCCCATGACAACAGACATTAAACAAAACTTGCTGATCATCCATAACGATGGAGCGCTTTTGTATGGCTGGAATAAACACGAACTGGTTGAGTTAGACAGTTTTGACCAGACCCCTGAGGCGATTGACCGTTTTGAGAGCAGACTGATCAAAAACCATCGCACTCCGTTTATTGTGGTGGTGGATTGTATCGAGGAAGATTTCCGGCACGAAAACGTTGTGCATGTCAGCGGCTTTGACCGCACTGCGCTGCTCGAGCGCAAGCTGTCATTTTTATTCCGCACCTCACCGTATCGTTTCGCGCGTATTGTTGGCCGCGAAGCCGATGGCAGAAAGGACGACAGGGCCATGTTTACTGCCCTTGGCATCACTGAGATTGTCGATGCCTGGATAAATCGGATGCTGGATCACCAGGTTGCTATCAAGTCGATCAGCTCCGCAGCGTATGTCATGGAGAGCTTTGCCAAACAGGTAGGTTTGGAGGAGCATGCCCATCTGTTGTTGGTGAATGTGGAACCACAAACGGGGGTCAGGCAAACCTATTTGCAACACGGCAAGGTGTTGTTCAGCCGCCTGTTACCGCGCAGTCAATCGCAGCACGCCGGTATAGAGCAACTGGTGCAGGAGCAGGCAGTACAGACACGCAAGTATCTGGAAAGAATCAAACTGCTACCCTACGAGCAAGATATCAATACCGTTGTGTTTGTGCCGCAGGATTGTCAGGGTCTGGACTCTGAAGATGGGCTTAACCACATGACGTATCAGTTCCGGGATACGCGTGAGGATGCGCAGATGCTGACCAGCCTGTCGCCAGCCATAAAGGCGCCGGGCGCTGTGCTCTTGACTCTGGGTCAAACCCTACGCAAAGCCAGCCTTCCAAATGTATATGGTCCTTTAAACAGCCGTCGCTACTACTTGATCAATAGAACCCGCCTGGGCTTGTACGCGGCGGCTATTGCCATGTTTATCAGTGGTAGTCTGCTGTCTGTGTCACGTTTGACAGATGCTTACGCAAAAAATGGCCAGGCGGACACCGTAGAAGCCCAAACAATGCCACTGTTGTTGAACTATGAAGAGCTTCGACAAAATTTTCCGGAAACACCAATACCCTCCAGCACCATGGACTTGGTAGTCAACGCCCACAACAGCATCGCCGAGCAGATTGTCAGCCCCGGCGAACTGATGGTGCAGATCAGTCAGGCATTGAGTACATCACCGCATATTCGCCTGAATTCACTGCAATGGCGACTGGAATCCAGTAGGGATGACTCAGCGGCTGACGATGGAAGTGCTTTTGGTGATGAAGCCGTCCGCGCCTCGTATTTGAGCGCTGTGCTGGATAAACAAACCCGGCTAACAGCTATTTTGTCAGGAAGTGTTGATGCGAACTCCAGTGTCAGCTCGACTTATAACCAGGTCCAGGAGTTTGTCGATTCACTGGAAAACATACCGAACCTAATGGTGACCCCTGTCACCATGCCATTAAATCTTGACTCGGGAGCCACGCTGTCAGTCGCGCTCAACGATGATGCCAGTCCTGTTGTTTTTGAGCTGGCCTTGACCTCTGAAGCACCTGTGAGCGAGGAGACACCGCCATGAAAATGCCGCTGCAGCTCGCGAAAAAAGATCTGATGCTGCTCAAGAATGCTGCCATTTTTTTTGTGGTCTTGCCCACATTGGCGGTGGTGATGTTGATCGGCGCCAGGAGTCTGCAGCAGGCGGCGAATGAAAGCCTGGATGCGGCGAGTATGCGTTTTGAACAGGCGAGATCCTCCTTAACACAAATTTCCGAGGAGGAAGAAACCATCGGTCGTTTTATTGATCGCTACCTCCAGATGGAAGCGGATGGAATAGTATCTCCTCTGGATAGATTGCAGTTTCTGGAACGTGTGAGACATATCCGAGAGTCATTGCAGCTGTATACCATTGACGTGTCGATGGATGAACAGAACAGTCTCCTTCTCACTTACCCGCCTGACGATTTGTTGCCCGGCGAACCCGTCGCCCTGAATCAGACCACCATTGATCTGACGCTATCGCTGTTACACGAAGGAGATCTGTTGCGGTTGTTTGATCAGTTGTTGATCAGCCCGGGGTTATTACAACCCAGCGAGTGTATGATTGAGATGGTACCCACTGCTGAAAACGCCATGACACAATTTCGGGAAAATCTCACAGCGCAATGCAAACTTCACTGGTACAGTTTTGATCTGACACCACCCGCCGCAATTGCGGAGGACGGTGCTTAATATGCGCAGCCTCGCCGGTCATACCAGAACCGTATTGCTGTTGTTGACACTTGCTGTGGTGCCTGAGCTTGCGTTCGCACAATACGCTGATCAACTCAATCGGTTGTTCAGCACACAAGGCGAGCGCGTGGAGCTGGACGAAATTCGACGCATCATTTTGCAGCCAGCCTTGCCCAGCGCAGAACTTGAGTTGCCGCCCGGTGCTGAGATCGTGGTGATACCTCCGCCACCCGACGATTTGTACCTGATGCTGGATGGTACCGTGCGCAGAGCCGATGGCAGCTATACTCTTTGGCTCAACCACAAACAGGTTGATCAGCATCAGCTGCCGTCAAATATTCGCTTGGCGCGCCTCGGCGACCTGGTCGTGCTGTGGGTAAACTACCTGGGTACGCCGTATGTCGTGCGGCCTGGGCAAGTGCTGCACTTTGCCACGGAAACTGTTTATGAGCCTTATCAGCTACCCGAGGCGATTGCAGCACTGATCCAGCCGGCATCAAGTCTGCTGCCGGGCGATGGGGTAGTCGATGGGGTAGTCGATGGGGTGGTCAGCGATGTGCAGGAGAACATCTCCACAATTTCACAGATGCTGAACACAATTCAGGAGATCACACAATAATGCGTGGCAGACTCCCCCAGCGGCAGGACGG
>CALQJO020000044.1 GCA_943330915.2 Rhodoferax sp. OV413
GACCGTGTGCAGGGTAACCCGAACCTGAAGTTCTCCGAGATTGATCACGTTGATCTGCGCACTGAGCTGTTTTTTGACAACGGTGACAACCTGACCGTGTCCTTGTTCCACAAAGACATCAGTAACCCGATTGAACGGGTACAGCGTCCCGGACCGCAGGATGGTCGTCTGCTGAGTTTTGAAAATGCGCTGGCGGGTGAAATCTACGGCATCGAGTTCGAAGGCCTGAAGAACATCGGGCGAGGATTTTTCCTGAGCGGTAACGTGGTCTTCAGTGATTCGGAAATCAGCTTCAACGAAGCGGCCTCACAAACCAGTCTGAAGCGCCGCTTGACCGGCCATTCTGAAACAGTTGTGAACACGCAGTTGGGGTATGACTCCGACAATGGCAAACACTCAGCATCGCTGCTGTATAACGTGTTTGGCGAGCGCATATTCTACGGCGGACGTCTGCCTTCTCCGGATGCGTTTGAAAGTCCGTTCCATTCACTGGATCTGACCTATTCTTACTTCCCGACGGAGCGCATCACCGTGCGTCTGCGTACGCAGAATCTGCTGGATGAAGACAGAGAGTTTGAGCAGGGCGGCGTCAAAATCATTGAAGTCGACAGCGGCACCCGTGTGCGTGTAGACCTGCAATGGAAGTTCTGAACATCAGATCCATGACCGTGGTCAGCATCACCAGCCTGCTGGCAACAGCAGGTGTTCTGGTGTGGTCTGCAACGTATGTCGCCGGTCTGGTCTGGCATGTGCTGGCAACGGACGTGAATGTATCTGCAACCAACACTCTGCTGGCGGACAACACTCTGCTGGCGGACAACACTCTGCTGGCAGACAACAGGTCTGTGGCCTCTCAGGCGCGGGTGGACTCGGTTGATCTGCAGCGCTTGCAGTCGGTGTTTGTGCTGCAGGCACAGGGCCAGCGTGCGGTTGTGGCCGCGGCGTCTGAAGGTGATGTCAGTGCCGAACAAACCCGTTTATCGCTGACACTGCAAGGCGTGGTGCTCAGCAGTGATGCAGCACAGTCAAGGGCTATCATCAGCAGTGGCGAGGCGCAGCAGGGTTATAAACCAGGCGACAGCATCGCAGACATGCCCGGCAACGTTGTGTTGCAGGCGGTGTATGAGCGTTATGTGCTGCTCGACAACAATGGTCGTACCGAGACCCTGCGCATGGATGAATCGCCATCTGAAAACGCCATGTCAGGCAGTGCGTCACTGTCAGCGCTGACAGCAGTCGCCGCGCCGGCAGCAAGCACGACACCTGCCAGCAGCAATGCACCTTCCGCGCCCGGTCAATTCGCCGGCAAGGCGTTTGCTGATCTGGTGCGTATTCTGCCGGTGGTTGAACCTGCCGACAGCCCGCAGGCAGGCGCTTTACGTGGCTTACAGATCCGACACGGCAGTCGCCAGGATTTTCTCAGCGCAGTGGGGCTGCAACAGGGTGATCTGATTACGGGCGTTAACGGCACTCTTCTGGAAGATGCCGCACAGTTACCGCAATTGCTTCAGCAGATGTCCGACTCGCCCACAGTAGCCTTGCAGATTATCCGTGATGAGCAGCAGGTAAATGTGCAGATTGACAGGGCGCAGTGGTAGCAGCCACCGCGGCCAGCGCTCCCGCGGTTGTCACCGATCTGTAATATCACAGTCACATCACTGTCACATGCGAGTCATACCATTGTCATACGCACATTGACCTTGAACAGAATCAGTCAGAACCGGCTGACAGAAAGGACAGCCAATGACTTTCCGCAAGATATTCTCCACAAACGCCAGTACAACGGTTGGCCCAATCAGAAAATTGCTGAGACAAGTGCTTGCCGCGATTTTTATGGTGACGGCGACGGCTCATGCATTCGCTCAGGACGTGACCTGGACACCCAATTTCCGCGATAGCGATATTCTGGAAGTGATCCGCGCAGTGCAGGACGTGACCGGCAAAACCATGATCATTGATCCACGCGTGCAGGGTCAGATGACAGTGATGAGCAATGAGGCGGTGGATGCCGAAGGGTATTACCAGATTTTCCTGCGCGCCCTCGATCTTAACGGCTTTACCGCGGTAGAAACCGGCAACAATATGGTCAGCATTTTGCCAACACAGGATGCGCGCGCCGCGCCGTTGCCGTTTGCCGACTTCAGTGCCAACGACAGCAGCCTGTACGTGACCGAAGCATTCCAGCTGGAGAACGTCTCAGTATCTCAGGTGTTGCCAGTGCTGCGGCCGCTGGTGTCACAAAGCACCGGGCAAATGTCGGCGTATCCGGCGGGCAACATGATTGTGCTGGTGGATACCGTGGCGAATGTGGAACGCATCCGCCAGATTCTGCAGCGTATTGATCAAAGCTCCATCCCGGAAACCGACATCATCCGCCTGCAGTTTGCCAGCGCAGGCGACATGGTGACGCTGCTGCAGGAATTGCAGGAAGAGAACGCGCCCACCGAAGAAGAACCCGTCAGTGCCCGGCTGCTGATCAGTGCCGATGAGCGCACAAATTCGGTATTGGTAACGGGCGGTCAGCGTCAACGCACGCACATACGTGAGCTGGTCACCTTGCTGGATCAGCCGCGTGAGCAGGACGGCAATACCCGGGTCATCTATCTGGAGTATGCCAATGCCGCGCGTGTCGCCGAGGTGCTCAGTGCCGTGGTGCGTGACCGGTTTGGTGTGCCGTCCGGCGAAGAACAGACGGCGCAGCCCCGCCAAGCCAGCATTCAGGCCGATGCCGATAACAATGCCTTGATCATCACCGCCGATCTTGACGTGATCGATTCGCTGATGGACGTAGTACAGCGGCTGGATATTCAGCGCGCGCAGGTGCTGGTCGAAGCGATTATTGTTGAGATCAACGATGACGTTGGCCAGAACCTCGGCATACAGTGGCTGTTCCGTGATGACAGTGGTGGTTTTGCCAGCAGCTTTGATGCCGGCAATAACCTGCAGCAATTGGGGCTGGTGACCGAAGGTGCACTGGCAGACGACAGGCGTGATGCATTGACCGGGCTGGCCGCCGGACTGGCCGGAATTGCCGGACAAAGTATTGGTGTCGGGCGCCTCGGTGGCAGTACGGATCTGCTGGCGCTGATTGATCTGCTGCAGGCCAACAGTGGCGCCAATATTTTGTCCACGCCAAACATTCTCACCACCGATAACAGCGAGGCGGTGATCACAGTGGGAGAAAGTGTGCCATTTGTCACCGGGTCGTTTACCAACACCGGCGGCTCCGGCAGTGTGCAGAATCCCTTTCAGACCATTAATCGTCAGAACGTCGGCACAACCTTGCGAGTGACACCGCATGTGAATCGGGGCGATCGTGTGGCGCTGGACATCAGTCAGGAAATTTCCAGCATCTCCCCCAAAGCCGGCGCGGTGGATCTGATTACCAACGAGCGCAAAATTGAAACACGGGTGACGGTGGCAGACGGTGAAACTGTGGTGCTCGGTGGTTTGATCCGCGACAACGTCATTCAAACCGAGCAGCGTGTGCCCTTGCTGGGCAGCGTGCCGGGCATCGGCCGTCTGTTCCGCTCACAGACCAGCAGCGTGCAAAAAACCAACTTGCTGGTATTTATCCGCCCCACCATTTTGCGTGACGATGACGCCTTACGCGGCGCAACGGCGGAGAAATATCAGCTGATTCGTGAGCAGCAATTACAACAGACGCCGCTCAGCGGTTGGTTGTTTGAGTCTGATGATATGCCGGTATTGCCTGAGTGGGAAAACACCGTATCTGGTCAGACGGCTGCTGAGAATGACAGCACCACTCTGAGTGAACCGTGAGCCTGACGCCATGAGCAGCCCACAAAACCAGAGTCGCCTGTTGCCGTTTGAGTTTGCCCAGCAGCACGGTGTGCTCTGGGACGGCGAATCGCTGAGCTGCCGTCAGCCGCCGACGCTGCCCGTTTTGCTTGAGCTGCGGCGTGTGCTGGGTGCTGGTTTGCACTGGCAACTCAGTGATCAGGCCACTTTCCAGCAAAACCTCACCCGTTTATATCAAAGTGGCGCCGATGCCGCGCAACGCGCTGCTGAAGATCTGGACGATGATTTTGATCTGGATGCGCTGGTTGATGACATTCCCCAACACAGTGATTTATTGTCCGGTGCGGAAAATGCGCCGGTCATCCGGCTGATCAATGCGCTGTTATCCCAGGCTGTGCGCGAAAAAGCGTCGGACATTCACATCGAACCCTACGAGCGCAAAGTGTCTGTGCGCTTTCGGGTGGATGGGGTGCTGCGCGACGTGCTGGCGCCGAAAGCGGAGTTGGGTCCGGTGCTGGTATCACGCTTAAAGGTGATGGCGCGGCTGGATATTGCAGAGAAGCGCTTGCCGCAGGACGGCCGTATCAGCGTGCGTCTGGCCGGGCATGCGGTGGATATTCGGATGTCCACCATTCCGTCAAGTTTTGGTGAGCGTGTGGTGTTGCGTCTGCTGGACCAGGCTGCCGGGCAGCTGCAGCTTGAACAGCTGGATCTGCCCCCGATGATGCTCAGCGCATTGCAAAATGCCTTGCGTAAACCCCATGGCATTATTCTGGTGACGGGCCCAACTGGTTCCGGAAAAACCACCACGCTGTATGCGGGTCTGCAGCACATCAACAGTCGTGAACGAAACATTCTGACCATCGAAGATCCGGTGGAATACCAGTTGCCGGGAATCGGGCAGACGCAGGTCAATACCAAAGTTGACATGAGTTTTGCGCGTGGTTTGCGTGCGGTGCTGCGTCAGGATCCGGACGTGGTGATGGTGGGTGAGATTCGTGATCAGGAAACTGCAGCCATCGCCGTGCAGGCGTCGTTGACCGGACATCTGGTGTTATCAACCTTGCATACCAATACCGCGGTGGGCGCGGTGACGCGGCTGCAGGACATGGGTATTGAGCCTTTTTTGCTGGCCTCCAGTCTGACCTTGATTGTTGCGCAGCGCCTGGTGCGCAGTCTGTGTTCTGAGTGCCGGCAGCCGCACAGTGTGGACGACGCCGAAGCACAGCGCCTGCAAATGCCGCTCGGCAGTGTGGTGTTTACGGCGGTGGGTTGTGAGCACTGCAACCAATCCGGGTATCGCGGGCGCACCGGCTTGTACGAACTGATTGAGGTCGACACTGCACTGCGCAGGCTGATTCATGAGGGTGCCGGTGAACAGGCACTGGAACAGTATGCCCGGCAGCACAGCGAATCGATTAACAGTCATGGGCGTCAGCGCATCCTGGCGGGCAATACAAGCATCGAAGAAGTGCTGCGTGTCACCAGTCTGGCCGATGTTGTGCAGGACAGTCCCGCACACAAATTGTTGCCGGATAGCCGTCCATGAGCGCCCTGCGCTACAAGGCGCTGGATGCCCAGGGCCGCACGGTCAGTGGCGTGATGGAAGCCGATGATGAACGTCAGTTGCGTCAACGGCTGCGACAGCAAAATCTCAAACCGCTGACGGTCACGGTGGCAACCGCACTCGAGTCGGGGTCAGGTCTTCGCCAATTATTTAAACCCCGTCGCCGGTTGTCGGTTAATCAGCTGTCGTTGTTAACGCGCCAGTTGGCATCACTGATCCGCTCCGGGTTGCCGGTGGATGAAGTGCTGAGGCTGACGGCAGAACAAAGCCGGGGTGATCACCTTAAAGGTCTGCTGGCACAAGTGCGTTCGCGGGTCATGGAAGGTCATTCGCTGGCTCAGGCCATGAGTGAGCATCCTGGCGCCTTTGATCGCATGTACTGCGCCATGGTGCGCGCCGGCGAAAGTGCAGGTTTTCTGGGCGAGGTGCTGGAGCGTCTGGCCCTGCACACCGAAAGCAGTCAACAAACACGCCAGAAGCTGCAGGCGGCGATGATTTATCCGCTGGTGCTGATGGGCGTCAGTATCAGCGTGGTGGTGCTGCTGATGACCTTTGTGGTGCCACGGCTGGTGAGTATGTTTGCCAGTTCCAATCGGGAGTTGCCGGTGCTGACGCAGGTGCTCATCGCGGTCAGTGATTTTTTCCGCTCCGGTTGGGCGGTGTTGCTGTTGCTGCTGATTGTTGCAGCGCTGGCAGGTTTTAAGACGTGGCTGCGGGTGCCCGACAACCGCCTGCGCTGGCACCGCTGGTTGCTGCGGGTACCGGGGCTCAGCAACACCTTGCTGCAAATGGATTGTGCACGGTTTGCCTCAACACTGGCGATTCTGCTGAACAGTGGGGTGCCGCTGCTGGACGGCCTGCGCATTGCATCCGAAGTCTTAAACAACGAACAGCTCAGGCGCAGTGCGCTGGCCGTGGCTGCGCGGGTACAGGAAGGCGCTTCATTCAGCAAAAGCCTGCAACAGGAGGACATCTTCCCCCCGTTGCTGGTGCAGATGGCTGCCAATGGTGAGGCCAATGGCACCTTGGGCACACAATTGGAATATGCCGCCGGATGGCAGTCACGCGAGTTGGACGTGCGACTGAGCACCCTGATGGCGCTGCTGGAACCCCTGACCATTGTTTTGATGGGCGGGTTAATTACCTTGATTATGCTGGCCGTATTGCTGCCGGTGTTTGACATGAGTTCGTTGATCTAGACATACAAGGATCTGATGATGAGTAGGCATTCAAAAGGCTTCAGCCTGATTGAAATACTGGTGGTGCTGGTGATTATGGGGCTGCTGGTCAGCATTATTGCGCCCAACGTACTCGGGCGTGCCGATGAAGCGCGGGTGCAGAAAGTGTTTGCGGATTTCAGCGCCATTGAAACGGCCCTGCGGCTGTACCGGCTCGACAATTATGCGTTCCCGAGCAGTGAGCAGGGTCTTGGCGCCTTGATTGATCGCCCCACACTGGCGCCGGTGCCGGCTAACTGGCGCGAAGGTGCGTATCTGGAATCGCTGCCCATTGATCCCTGGGGCAATCCTTACCTGTACCTGAGTCCGGGCCAGCAGGGCGACTATGACATTTTCAGTTTTGGTGCTGATGGTGTGCGTGGTGGTGAAGGCCAGAATGCTGACTATGGCAACTGGCAGGAAAATGCCCAGCAGGAATAATCCTTGATGAACCCGCGTCTTAGCCATGGTCTCACCCTGATTGAAATGTTGGTGGTGTTGCTGATCATGGGACTGTTAGTCAGCGTGACGGCCTTGTCCACAGGGCTGGCCGGTCGCAGTGACAGCGAGGACGCAGCCCGCACAGCCGAGGATCTGAGCCGCTTGTTTGAGCATGCCGCGCAGCAGGCGCTGGCGCGCGGTGATGTGCTTGGCTGGAGTCTGGACGCTGACGATTCCCGCACTATGCAGTGGTGGCGCTGGTCATCTGACACGGGATCGGCGGTTGTTATCAACACCGCGGCCGCTGCTGGCAGCATGGCAAACAGCCCGGTAGCAACGGCCCGCTGGCAGTCTCAGTCGCATTCGTTTTTGCCGACCGTTGAATTGCCTGCACGGCTGGTGTTGCAACTGGGCGGGCAAACCCCCGGCGCGCAAGCGTCCCGACAAGTGGCGAGCGGGCCGCAGCTGGTGTTCCTGCCAGGTCTTGAAACCATCCCCTTTGAATTGCGCGTGCTGGATGTCGACACTGGCCAGGCACTGGCGCGCATCTGGTCTGAACAGCCCGGACGTGTTGACTGGGGTGTGCTGTGAAGTGCCGGTTGCCCGTCCGCGTGACGCGCCGGCCAGCGGGGTTTACGCTGATTGAAGTCATGGTGGCACTGATGATTGTGGGGATTGCTTTACCCGCGCTGATGTTTCAGCTGGGGACGCAGCTCGACAGCACCCGGGTGATCAACGATCGCACACAGGCGGCGTGGATTGCCCAGAATCAGCTGGCATTGTTGCAGCTGCGGCAGGCCGCCGGCGAAACCTTGCCGGCCGGTGAATGGCAAGGGGAATCGGCCACAGGCGCACGTCAATGGTACTGGAGACGCACGGCAGAGCCGACACCGGCGCCCGGTGTGCTGCGCCATACCATCCGTGTTTATGATTCATCAACCGCCATGGCAAGCGCTGATCAGGCGCTGATCAGTCTGGATGCGTATCTGCTGACGGCGCCGCCCGGCGCGATCAGCGCAGGAGGCGCACCGTGAAACGCGGCTTGTCCTCCGTATCCACCACACGCGGTTTTACGCTGATTGAGCTGCTGATTGCCATGAGCCTGACGGTGCTGATCGGTGGCATCAGTTATCAGTTTATCGATGCATCCTTGCGGGCGCAGACGCAAGGTGACGCCGCGCTGTCCTCACTGACCGCGATCGAGCAAACCTGGCAGTTGATGGCCTCCGATCTGCACAGCAGTATCGACAGGCCGGTTGTGACACCCGCAGTCGGTGCGGATCTGTTGTCGGTGCTGGACTCTGGCGGCAGCGCTGAGGATCGCCGGCCTTCGATGCTGAGCGCGCAGCTTGGGAACTTGTCGCTGGCTGATCTGTTGGGCAGAGAGGGTGCATTATTGTGGTTCACCCGGCACGGATGGGTAAACCCGCTTGGTCAGCAGCGCTCAGAGCTGCAGCGGGTGTTATATCGACTCGATGATAACGGCAGTCTGTTCAGAGATTACTGGCCTGAACGCAACCAGCAGATGTCATCCATGCCGCAGGCAAGCCTGCTGTTGCTGGAGAATGTGCAGGCCATCCGCATTAGCTTTCTGCCCTACGGGCAAACGCCCGATGACAGCGCCTGGTTGCCTTATTGGCCCTTGCCGTCCGCGCAGCGGCCGACGTCAGGACAAGGACAGGCGCAGGGTGCAGATCCGGCATTAAATCGCTTTATGCCCGCCGCGATCCGGGTGTTGATACAGACACCAGAGCTTGGACAGGTTGAGCGTATTTTTCTGTTGGCGGGAGTTTGACGGTGGCGACATGGTGATGAAAACCCATCAACACAGACCCGCGGATCAACAGGGCAGCGCGCTGATTCTGGCCCTGCTGGTTGCGGCGATGGTGGCGCTGATATCCGTGCGTTTTGCCGAGGCGTTTTTGCTGCAGCTCAATCAGGTTGAGTCGCAGGACAACACCCGCCTGCTGTCAGTGTATCTGAGCGGTGCTGAGCAATTGGCGGCGCAATTGCTGGTGGCGGATGCGCAATCCAGTCAGGCTGGCAATCTGGATCATTATCAGGAGAGCTGGGCGCAGTCAGTGCCCGCGCTGCCGACGGATCATGGGTGGTTGCAGGTGCGGTTGACCGATGCGCAGTCCTTGTTCAACCTGAACAATCTCAGCATCAAAACGGCCTACAGCAATGATGCCGGTGCGCCATTGGCCGTGCGCTTGTCGCCCGCGCAAAAACAGTTTGTGCGCTTGCTGCAGAGTTTTGAAGATTACCCGGTGAGTGAAGCCGATGCCGTGCTGATGACGGAGGCGTTGACAGACTGGATTGATAACGATGATCAGACCAGTGGGCCGGGCGGGGCGGAATCGCTGTATTACAGTACTTCTTACAGCAGTTCTAGCAGCTCTGACAGCAGTTCTGACAGCAGTTCTGCTCAAGGCGCGCAGGTGATGACCGATTTCGTTCAGGCTGCTAATCAGCCCCTGTTTGAACTCAGTGAACTGTACCTGATCCGACACTTCACTCCCGCTATCGTGGAGCGCTTGCGCCCCTGGGTGGTGGTGCTGCCGGTGCCAACAGCGATGAACATCAATACCGCACCCGCCAGGTTGCTGGCGACCATTAATCAACCGGATAAGCTGCAACCGCTGGCGATAGCAGACGTACAGAGACTGCTGGAAATCAGGCAACAGCGCGTATTGGGTGCCACCGCAGATTTTTTTGCCTTGCCGCCGATGCTGGAACTTGTGCCTGATGCGGAAACCAGCAGTGGCAGCACGCAGGCAGCGTTGTATTCTGTTAACAGTGATTGGTTCCACTTGCATAGCCAAGTCGCTGTCAATGAATCAACAACACGTTGGGTATCATTGCTTGGTCGATCAGAACAACACACCAGAGTCTGGGAAAGACACAGGGCTTTTTAAATTGAAAAAAACACAACTTTGGGTGCAGCTGAGCTCAGCTGCCGAGGGCGCTGCAAACGGCGCTGCAAACGAAAGACATCAGGCACGTTGGTGCCTGCTGAACACTACCCTGCAGGCCTTGCAGCACGGCAGCGTTGAACAGCTGGCCAGCTGGTTGCAGCAACAGCAATTACCGGATGCCGGCGGATTACACACGGTATTACTGTGTTCAGGTGATACGGTGATCACCCGGCAACTGGCATTTGCGGCTAAAGAGAAAAAGCATCTGCAGCGCTTGCTGCCGTTTATGCTGGAGCCGGAGCTCGCCACCGATTTGTCGTACGTGCATGTTGCCTCGGGTGAGCCACGGGTGTCAGCCGGTTCAGGTCAGGTGGATGTGGTATACACAGAAAAACGGCCCTTACAGACGGCAATCCAGGCGCTCGAGAATTTGGGGCTGGATGTTGAAGCGGTGTATTCACTGCCATCCATGTTGCCAGGCTCAAGTGGCCAATGGTCGTTGTTGGTGGATGGTGACATCTGTCACCTGCGTTGCGGGAATATCGTGTGTACCAGCGTTGAGCCAGCGCTGTTATTGCCCTTGCTGGAAACTATACTTGCTGAGCAGCGGGAGGCTTTTTCAGGCACGTGCCTGACGGTGTTTGCCAGCGACGCCGAGAAAAATTCACCAACGCTGCTGTCGCTGTATCAGTCTCTGCATGAGATGGCGGGATTACAGCGGGCGGGTATCACACTTTCCCGCCAGAGCGTGCCGCAGGTCTGGTCCGCCTTGGTGTTAACGGGCGAACACCGCGTCAATCTGCGTCAGGGTGAGCTCTCAGCGCCGCTGCGCCTCGCCCGATACTGGAAACCGTTACGCACCCCCGTGATCGCGGCCATGCTGGCCGTCTGCGCAGTCATCTCCAGTGTGTTTGTTGAAACCCTGCTGAACCAGCGTCGCTTTGCTGCCCTGGAAACGCAGATTGAACAGCGTTACCGGCAAGTCATGCCAGACGGTGTGCTGGTCGATCCGGTACAGCAGCTGTCCACACAGCTCACGCGCTACCGTGCTGCTGACTCCTCAGCAGGGCCGGTCAGCATGTTAAACGCAATGCTGGATGCATTCGACACGGCCACGCAGCTCAATCTGCACCGCTTAAGCTACACCAGCAATGAACAGAACAACCCGGAAATACAAATGACCATCAGTGCTCCTACAACCGCCGGCATTCTGGAACTCAGCGAAAGGCTCAGTGCCAGCGGTTTGACAGCTCAGGCACAGAACATCAGTAGGGCCGGTGATCTGCAACAGGCCAATCTGATCGTACGGGGTAATGGATTATGACAACGCTTGGCACAACACGATTGGCAGCCGTCATCAGCACACCCAAACGCTACCTGGCACGTTGCACACGCAGGGAGCAGGTGTCTTTGTTGGCGGGCAGCCTGCTGGTTATGCTGACAGCCGGTTGGCTGCTGATCTGGCAGCCGGTGTTTTCGGCGCGCTCCGCATCACAAGCCAGGCTGATGTCTGCGCAAGATACCCTGGCTCAGGTTAATGGAATGGCTGCTGAACTGGCGCAGCTGCGCAGTGCCGCGCCGGGGGTATCCGTGCAGGCATCATCACCACAATCATTACCGCAGATGCTCAATACACTGGCAGCGCAAATGGGCATTGCTATTGCCTCACTGGAACCTGCCGCGGATAACCAGAGTGCCGGTGTGCGCTTTGATGCGGTATCCATGTCGCTGCTGTTGGCATGGCTGGCGGAGCTGGAGTCAACCGAGGGTATCCGCGTTGAGCAACTGACATTGACGCCAGCCGGCGCCAATCAGTCATCCGTTGGGGAACTGATCAATGCCAGTCTCCGGATCAGGAGTGTGGCGCAGTGATTAAAAAAACCACCGCTGCCTGGCGTCGCTGGCTGTTGTTTTTTGTGGCGGCGTGCCTGGTCAGTCTGGTCTGGTCAGTGCCCGCCAGTGTGTTGCCGCGCCTGTTGGTGTGGTCAGGTGTCAACAACAGCAACGGCGAGGCTCTGGTGCACGTGTCACGCACCCGTGGCCGCTTGTGGGCAGGCCGGGCGGAGTCTGTCCTGATCCGTCATAACCAGCAGACTCTGGTGTTGGAGAATGTGGCGTGGCAATTGAGCTGGCGCGATCTGTTGGCCGCCAACCTGTGTCTGCAGATTTCCACGGATAATGATGAACTGACCATCAACGGCGAAACCTGCATCAACGGCGCTGGTATTGTCACTGTCAGTGACATGGTGTTTGAGTTGCCGGCCGCCGCATTGGTTTCCGGGCAGCTGGCAGGCGCGGCACTGATCCGTTCACTGGACAGCAGTGTGCAGGTGCAAGGGCTGGTCAGCGGCATCATCGACGTGTTGTCGTGGCACCCGGCGCAGCAGCAACTGAGCGTCAGCGCCCGCGGTTTGTGGGACAGAGCCGCCGTAGCCCTGCAGTTACCCGATCCACAAAACGGGCGTATGCGCGTGCAGACACTACGCTTGCATCAACTGCCGTGGACACTGACCTCACGCGGTGCAGATCAGGTATTCCTGCAGGTGCAGGGCGCGGACGCTCCCGCGGGCAGCGTTGATCTGCGTGTGCAGGCTGAGTCAGAGATCTGGCTGGATGGCCGCTTCATCACCCGCTTGCAGGTCAGTTTGCAGGACTCCACACCACAGATGCTGCGGGATTTGTTGATGATTATTGCGGAGCCTCAACAAACCGGTGTTTATCAGCTTGTCTGGCGCAGCAGCGGCGCGTAGCGTGAAGAGCGAAAGCTACCAGCATTGTCCTGACATAAAGTGTTGATAGATTTTCATCTGACATCACTTCAGGAGCATCAACATGCAAGAAAACCTATTACCACAAAGACAAGCGTACAAAGTCTGGGATCGCACCACGCGGATTTTTCACTGGCTGAATGTGATCTGTGTTCTGCTGCTGATCATTATCGGCGTGATGATTCTGAATGCCAGCACACTGGGTGTCAGTGCCGAAGGTAAGGTAACCCTTAAGATAGTGCATGCTTACGTCGGTTATGTGTTTACGTTAAATCTGCTGTGGCGTCTGGTGTGGGGATTTATCGGGGGCAGGTACTCGCGCTGGAAGGCCATTTTGCCAGGCGGCAAGGGTTACCTGAGTCAGACCTCTGCGTACGTTCAAGGTTTTCGCAAAGGTGACGCACCGGCCTATAAGGGCCATAACCCGCTGGGCCGCATCATGATTGCGATCATGATGTTTCTGCTGTGTGCACAAATGGCGACCGGTCTGGTGCTGGCGGGAACCGATCTGTACTTTCCGCCGTTTGGTCATGAATTTGCCGAGTGGGCAACCGGGGCCGGTGAGGATCACAGCGCGCTGGTGGGTCTGGTGCCGGGCAATAAAGAGATGCTTGACCCCGAAGGTTATGCAGCCATGCGTGAGTTCCGCGCGCCGTTTATCGAAATCCATGAAATCTGTTTCTACCTGTTGATACTTGCCATCTTGCTGCACGTGGTTGCCGTTGTGGTGACGGAGGTGCGTGAGCGCAGTGGTCTGATATCCGCGATGTTCAGTGGTATCAAATATCTGGATAAAAAGCCTGAAGACTGACGTGCGGGCCGCGAATTTTCACTAAAACGCTGGGCGTGAGAAATTTAAATTTGCCTTAATATTGCATTAAGAATTGCCGCGTAAAGTCAGCCACATGATCCGAATCTAAGGAGTAAACGATCATGTGGCCACAACCTGTCGCCCAACCCGACCCTGTTTTAACGCCTTTTGCATCCCGGAAAAGCGGATGGCAAATCACGCTGGATAACGCTGCATCCGGTCAGACTCCGGTACTGCACCAGTTTATCCGCCAGCGTTACGCGGACACTTATCAAGCGCATATCAACCACTTTCTGCCATTGCTGCTGGCGTCGTTCACCACGTCAGGCGTTCAGGGCGTGCTGGGTCTACAACCGGGCATCAGCGGTCAGTTTTTTGTTGAGCAGTACTTTGATACCACCATTGAGCAACAAATCAGCAAGGCGACTGGCCGCGCTGTTGATCGTCGCCAGGTGATAGAAACCGGCAACCTTGCCAGCATGAAGGGTGGCAGCCAGCGGCTGTTTATTGTGCTGACAGAATTGTTGTATCAGGCAGGATTTCACTGGGTGTGTTTTACAGCGACACCCCAGGTGCAGGCGCTGTTGCATCGACTCGGCTTTGCGCCTGAATTGCTGGGGCCTGCCGACCCGACGCGCTTGCCCGATCGTGGTCAACAGTGGGGCAGTTATTACCAGAATCAACCTAACGTGCTGGCCGGTGATGTGCATAACGCGCGCGAGACATTGATCAAAAACGAGATCGCCATGCGTCTGTTGCAGGAGCATGCAGATGAGTTGGCGCTGGCCGTGTCGGTACTGACATCCGCTGGTGTAAACACCGCCTCTGCCCGGATGCGTTGATCATGATGAAGATCTGGAATCAACTGGTGCTTAATGCTCAGCGCTCGCCCGAACAGCTGGCAATTATGGATGTCAGCAGTGCGCCCGCTGCCCAGCTAACCCGGCAGCAACTGGTGCAGGCGGTGAAGACGCTGGCGGCGGAACTCACCGCCCGTGAGTACGGGGCCATTGCCTTGTATGCGGCCAATTCTGCTGATTGGATTGTGGTAGACCTGGCTTGTCAGCTGGCTGACATCGTGTTGCTGCCACTGCCCGGATTTTTTTCTGCAGGACAAGTGCGTCATGCGCTGCAAACCGTGCCTGTGGATGCGGTGTTAACCGACCGGCCGGATTATCTGCACGCTCTGTGCGCGACACTCGACGCCGATAAGCCGCTGAGCGTGGGTCTGCAGGTGTTGCTCAACACAGTGGATATTCAACAGCCCGCGGCCGCGTATCAGTTTGCTGATATTGCGCCACTGGGCAAAGCGGCCAAGCGTCGGCAGCTGTTGCCCGCCCGCACCAGCAAAATTACCTTCACCTCTGGCTCAACCGGCACACCCAAAGGTGTTTGCCTGAGCGCGGAGCATCAGCAGCGTGTTGCTGCATCGCTGGAACAGGCGATTGCCGGGCTTAACATCCAGAAGCATCTGTGTGTACTGCCGTTGTCCACGCTGTTGGAAAACATTGCCGGTGTCTATGTGCCGCTGATGCAGGGTGCCTGCATTGTGCTGGCCAGTGAGCAGCAATTGGGCTTTAACGGAGCGGCCGGATTCTCGGTTGCAAATTTACTGAACACCATTAGCAGCGTGCGTCCCAACAGCATGATTCTGATGCCCCAGCTGTTACAGGCCTTGGTGATCAGTTGTGCGTCCGGATGGCAGCCGCCTGCATCACTGCGGTTTATCGCCGTGGGCGGTGGCAGCGTTAATCGTCTGTTGCTGGACAAAGCCATTGAGGCGGGGCTGCCGGTTTACGAAGGTTATGGTCTGTCTGAATGTGGTTCCGTGGTGGCGCTCAACACACCTGGGGCGCGTCGCAATGGCTCGCTTGGAAAGCCCTTACCACACCTGCGTACACGGCTGATGGACGGCGAGCTGCAGGTGGCAGATGCCGCGTTTCTGGGCTATGCCGGCGCCCCGGAAAGCTGGACGGTTCAGGGTGATGAAACCTGGGTCGCAACCGGGGATCTGTGTTCTGTCGACGAAGACGGTTATCTGCATTTTCAGGGCCGCCGGAAAAATCTGCTGGTCAGTTCCTACGGCCGCAATATTTCGCCTGAATGGGTCGAACGGGAAATCAGTCACGACCCCTCGATTGCGCAGGTGCTGGTCTTTGGTGACAGCAGACCCTTCTGCACAGCCCTGATCGCCGCGCGGGCGCCGTCGGTGACCGATCAACAGATACAACAAGGTCTGGACCAGGCAAACAAGCGTTTGCCTGAATACGCACGCGTTCTGCGCTGGCTGCGTCTGGATAGCCCGCTGCCGATGGGTACTGGCGCTGCCAGCGATTTGATGACCACCAACGGCCGGCCACGCCGGCCAGAAATTGAACAATATTTTCAATCTCAGATAGATGCCCTGTATGTGGGCAGCGAGGAGAAACGCTATGCAAGTTGAATCAGGTTTTTATCAAACACTGCAACGTGTCACGGAGGCGGACCGCCAGAACCTGGTGAAAGCCACCATGATTCAACGTGCGATCAGCCGGCAAGTGACATTGCCACAATACATCGCGTACCTGACGCAGGCTTACCACCATGTCAAATACACGGTGCCCTTGATGATGGCCGCAGGCTCGCGTCTGCCTGACAGCAAAGAGTGGCTGCGTGAAGCCATTGCTGAATACATCGAGGATGAAATTGGACATCAGGAGTGGATACTCAATGACATTGCGGCCTGCGGCGGGGACAAAGACGCGGTGCGTGCCAGCAAGCCGGCCGCAGAAACCGAACTGATGGTGGCTTATGCATTTGATCTGATTTCCCGCCGTGACCCGGTTGGTTTTTTTGGCATGGTGCATGTGCTGGAAGGTACCAGTGTCAGTCTTGCCGATCACGCTGCCGTGCAGATCAGAGATTCCCTGGGCTTGCCGGAACAGGCGTTCAGTTATTTGCGCTCGCACGGTGCCATTGACCAGAAGCACATATTGTTTCTTGAAAATCTGATGAACCGGTTTACGGATCCGGCGGAGCAGGAAACGATTATTCACAGTACACAGATGTTCTATCGCCTTTACAAGGGTGTGTTTGATTCATTGATCCCTGCGACAGAACAGGTTCATTGAGCAATGACAGGAGTCGGCTTATGAATATCCATGGAAAAACGCTGGTGCTCACCGGTGCAAGTGGGGGAATTGGCGCCTCTCTTGCTGAGCAATTGGCAGAGGCCGGTGCCATATTGGTGTTGGTCGGCCGTGATGAAATTGCGCTGCATCGCTTACGTGCAAGCCTGGTCTCAGCTGACCGCCACCATGTGCTGGTGTGTGATCTTCAGCATCATCAGGGCGTCGGCAATCTGCTGAGTTTTTGCAAGACGCTGCCTGCAGGCGTTGACATGCTGATCAACAATGCGGGCATGAGTGATTTTTCGTTTGTGTCAGCATCCGATACGGATGTCTCGCGCGCGGTGATCGACCTGAATCTGACCGTGCCCATTGCACTGACAACAGCCTTGTTGCCGGTATTGCTGGCGCGTCCCGAAGCCGCTGTTATTAACATCGGCTCCGTCTTTGGCAGCATCGGTTACCCGGGATTTGCCGTGTATGGTGCCAGCAAAGCCGGACTGCGGGTGTTCTCGGAAGCGCTGCGGCGTGAATTGGCAGATTCGCCGGTGCGTGTGTTGTATGTGGCACCTCGCGCTACCCTGACGCCGATGAACAGCAAGCGTGTTGTTGCCATGAACCAGGCGCTGGGCAACACCATGGATCCGCCTGCAAAAGTAGCACACGCCATTGTGCGCAGAATTCAGGCGGGGCACTGGAGTGCCCTGACCATTGGCTGGCCGGAGCGGCTGTTTGTGGTGATCAATAGTTTGCTGCCTCGCATCACGGATTCAGCGTTGCTGCGACAGTTGGTGCGCATCAGACAATACGCACGATTGCCGGCAGGTGGCACCCTGAACACGATGTCAGAAAACAGTCTTAACAAAAGGGGATCAAGATGATGACCAAACGATGTAATGTTTTTATCTATGTGCTGATGGTATTGCCGTTTATGGTAATCGAGGCATTTGCTGAGTTGCCGGCTGATGTGTTGTCAATACAGCAGCGTTGGGCGGAAGTGAACTATCTGCTGCAAGGTGACGCGCAAGTGTCTGCTTACGAGGAGTTGATCGAGCAGGCCGATGGAGTGACTGCGAATAACCCGGAATCCGCGCCTGCCTGGATCTGGAGCGGCATCATCAAGTCGTCATTTGCCGGTGTGAAAGGCGGCCTGGGCGCGCTCGGTTATGCCAAGGATGCCAAACGTGATCTGGAGCGCGCGATGGCGCTGGATGCTGATGCTATGCAAGGTGCAGCGCACACCAGTCTGGGCGTGTTGTATATGAACGTACCGGGCTGGCCTGTTGCATTTGGTGATAGCGACAAAGCGTTTGAACTTCTGGCGCGTGGGCTGGAATTGGGACCACAAGATATTGATGCTAATTATTTTATGGCTGAGTATTATCTGAAGCAGAAGGATCCGGCGCAGGCACGTCACTTTCTGGAACTGGCTAAAAATGCACCCGCCAGAGAAGGACGCGACGTCGCCGATACCGGCCGACACGGTGAGATTGATCAGCAATTGTTGGAATTAACCAACAAGCAATGATCGGTTAAAGCCAGACGATAATGAATGGCCGACAGGGCAGAAACATGCAGGTATTACTGGTTGAAGATAACACGCTGTTGGCTTCAGGCATTAGCCAGGCCCTGAGGTCGGCGGGTTTTATTGTCAATCATGTCAGTTGTGGCCGTGATGCGCTGACCGCCATCAAAACCAGCCAGCCGGATATTGTCATACTGGATCTGGGTCTTCCGGACATGGATGGCATGGCTGTGCTGCGCAGCGCGCGCCAGGACCGCTTTCTGAACCCGGTGTTGATCCTGACTGCCCGTGATACCACCTTGGACAAAGTGTCCGGTCTTGACAGCGGGGCGGACGACTATCTTGCCAAACCCTTTGAAATTGATGAGTTGCTGGCGCGGTTGCGGGCATTGGAGCGCAGACTGGGCGGCAGTAAAAGCAACGACCTGATGATTGGCCCTGTTTGTATGGATACCAAGGCGCTGGAGGTCAAGGTCAGCGGCGAGGCGTTGCTGATGTCCCGTCGTGAATACATGCTGCTGAAAGCGTTGATGGAAAGTCCCAACAAAGTGCAGACCCGCGATATGTTAGACAGCAAACTCTACGGCTGGGGTGAGGAAGTCAGCAGCAATGCGGTTGAAGTGCATATACATAATCTGCGCAAAAAATTGCCGGAGGGCTTCATCCGTACGGTCAGAGGGGTGGGGTATGTGGTCAAAAGTGCCACCTGATACCTTAAATGCAATGCCTTGGCGCGGACACCGTGGCAGATGATCTCAATCCGCTGGTTCCTCACATTAACGTTGATTGCGCTGCTGGTGCTGGTGAGTTTTTTGTCGTCTCTGCGTGGTTATCGCGAAAGTATGGCGGAGGCTGAGACACTGTTTGATCTGCAATTGCTCGAGCATGTGAAGTTACTGGGACTGCTCAATCCCGCCAGTTTTTTATTTGGCAACACATTAGTCATTGCCGACAGTGTGATCAGCACGCCGGCTGAACTGGAGTTAAGTCTGCAGTTGTTGGTGGTCTACCAGATTTTTGATAACCAGGAGCAGCTGGTCATACGCTCCGAAAATTCGCCAACCCAGAATATGGCCGTATTTGAGCCCGGCTATCACCATGCCGAGTTTAATGGCTACAGCTGGCGGGCACTGGTAGCGCAGGATCCGGGTGATGGCCACTGGATTATGGCTGCGCAACGCAACGATGTCCGCTATCGACTGGCTGAAACAGTGACCTTGCAGGCAGTATTGCCCGGTGTCATCGGTGTGCCAATCGCCGGTGTGCTGATCTGGTGGATCGTGGGGCTTGGCCTGCGTCCGATACAAACGCTGGCTGCCAGCGTTCGCGCGCGTGAGGAAGGGGATCTGAAAGCCGTAGAACTGGACGATGTTCCCCAGGAATTAACACCACTGACCCTGTCAACCAATGATCTGTTAACCCGTCTGGCGATGGCCTTTGACAGGGAAAAGCGCTTTGCGGCCGATGCTGCGCATGAATTGCGTACACCCATCAGCGTGCTCAAAGTGCAGTTACATAACCTGTTGCATGACCTGAATACCCGGCAACAGCCCGAGCCGGTGTTGCAGCCTGCACGTCAATCCTTGCAGGAAATGGGCGATGGTATCGACAGACTGGCGCATCTGGTTGAGCAGATTCTGGTACTTAACCGCACCGCGCCGGCGCAGTACATGCGACAGTTTGTGCCGGTGGATTTACTGGAACTGGTGCAGCATGTTGTCAGCAACGAGTTCGACCACTTTCTTTCCAGAGATCAGATTTTTTCACTGGATGGTTTGCCGGTCACCATTGCGGGTGACAAAACGGCCTTGCAATCCTTGGTACAGAATCTGCTGATCAATGCGTCAAAATATACGCCCGTCGGCGGGCAGATCAATGTCGCAATTGGCAGGGAAGCTAACAAGGTCCTGCTGCAGCTTGAGGATTCCGGGCCAGGCATACCGGAGGCCCAGTATGAACAGGTGTTTGATCGTTTTTACAGGCTGTCGGACGAGCAACATAACATTGCGGTGTCGGGGTCCGGCCTGGGTCTGGCGATCGTGAAACACATTGTTGCCATGCATGAGGCACAGATCAGTCTGTCGCGCTCGCTCACTTTGGGCGGATTATGTGTCAAGGTTCTGTTCCAACCATACCCACAGGGAAAATCAGTATGACAAGTTTCACCACAAAGTCAGTGCAGCACGCTGTGCGTAGGATTTGGGTTTTGGCCTTAGGTTATTGCCTGTCCGTCATCCTGGTGGTGGCCGCCAATCAGAGTTCTGCCGCCGACGACCCGCCGACGATTACCCTGAGAATCAAGGATCATCTGTTTGTTCCCGCTGAACTGACGGTGCCGGCAAACACCCGGTTTCGCCTGCTGATCATCAACGAGGACAACACCGCCGAAGAGTTTGAGAGTGCCGCGCTTAACCGCGAAAAGGTCATTATGGGCAACAGTGAGGGTGTGATTTTTCTGGGCCCCTTATCGCCGGGTGAATACAGCTTTTTTGGCGAATTCAACCCGCGCACGGCTCAGGGACGTCTGATAGTGAACGGGCCCCAATCATGATTGACGCCGTGGTGATTGTGTTGCGTGAAGTGCTGGAAGCGATGCTGGTGTGCTGTGTTCTGCTGGCGTCGTCCTATGCCTTGGGTGCTAAACGCACCTGGTTGTTGCCGGTCACGCTGGCTGCGGTCGGCGGAGCCTTGCTGTACGCAACCAACCTGGCAACCCTGACCGCCTTGTTTGATGGTCGTGGTCAGGAACTGACAAATGTGTTGTTGCTGGTGTTAACCGGTGCCAGCCTGTTGTTTTACCTGCTGCAGTTGCCAGCGATGCTCCACAACAAGCGTACGCTGGGTAAAAAAGAGGCACCTGTCACCTCAACACTGTATGCCGTGCTGATTATTGCCTCTGCCGCGGCGATGGTTCGTGAACTGGCGGAAATATTCATCTATGTTTTTTCGTATGGTATCGCCTCTGGCCAGGCCGTGCCGGTGGTGTCTGGCGCGGTGATTGGTGCCGGCGTTGGCGTGAGCCTTGGCATTTTTATATTTTTTGGTTTGTTATGGTTGGGCAAACGCCGCTGTCTGCAGATGTCCGCCTTGTTACTTGGATTGATCAGTGCAGGCATGTTGTCGCAGGCCACACGCTTTTTGGTGCAGTCCGGTTTTCTGCCCGGCGAACATATCCTGTGGGACAGTGGATGGTTGATATCGGAGTCATCATTGCCCGGTGAGCTGTTGCATGCGCTGCTGGGTTACGATGCGACGCCCGGTATCGAGCAGTTGACGGTGTATGTTGTCAGCCTTGCGTTCGCTATGCTGTTGTTACGCAAGCTGATGGCGCGTCAGGGAACGGATGGAGATGCCCTGCGCCAGTAAGGCCGATTTGACCGCCCGGGCAAACTGCAACGCATGAGCAGAATCCCCATGAATACACAGTGTGTCGGCCTTGATGCTGATCAGGCTGCCATCCACAGCGGTGATGGGCAAGTGATTGGCCAACGCCAGCGCCTGCTTCAATGCTTCCTCCTCACTTTCTATTAATGCCAGCGGATGATTGCGCGGAACCAGCGAGCCATCGGGCTGGTAACGCCGATCCACAAACGCTTCTGCAGCCACCCGCAAGCCGGCGCGTTCACCGGCGTTGAGCAATTGGCTGCCCGCGAGACCTACCAGTATCAACGATGGATCAAAACTCTTCACACACGCCGCAATGCGCGCGGCAAGTTGAGCGTCGCCTGCGGCATCGTTATACAAGGCGCCATGTGGTTTTATATGTTGCAGCTGGCCGCCAAGTTCGCGAACCTGCGTTTCCAGCCATTGCAGCTGAGACATCAGGGTGGCGCGTAACTGCGCGGCTGACAGGCTCAGCGAACGTCGGCCCCAGTGTTCACGGTCCGGGTATGACGGGTGAGCCCCAATCACGACACCATTGTCAATCGCCCAGCGGATCGCCTGCTCAATATCCTGTGGCGAGCCGGCATGAGCACCGCAGCTGATGTTTGCAGAGCTGACCAGCTCCAACAATGGGTGGTCAAAGCCGAAGCCTTCACCCAGATCGGCATTGAGGTCAATTGTGTGACTCATGCTGCTTCTCCGCGTAATCGCAGCGCATCACGCAGCCTTTGCAGTTGTTGTTGCTGGTGACGGGCAAGTCCGTGCGCGTCTGCCAGACTGATTTTGGCAAAACGCACGCGGGTGCCGCTGGTCATGTAAGCCAGTTGCCAAAGATCCGTACTGATAATGCTGGCGATCGCGGGATAACCGCCGGTTGTCTGAGCGTCAGCGGCCAACAAAATGGGTTGCCCATCAGGCGGTACCTGGATAAGTCCCGGCAATACACCAATTGACAGCAAGCGGCTTGATGGTTGATCCGCGGGCTCGTGTGGTCTGAGGCTGTCCCCCTGCAAGCGCAAGCCCATGCGATTGGACTGCGCTGTCACCATCCAGCTTTTTTCAAACAAGGCCTGGCACGAGCGTTGGTCAAAGCGCGTAAAATCCGGCCCGGTAAGTACACGCAGCGTGTGGTTCCAACTGTGCTGACGCACGCCGGTTTTGAGAGGCAATGGTTTGTTGGTGTGCCCGCCGACGGGAATTTTGTCACCGGCGTGCAGTGCCCGCCCTTGCAGTCCACCAAACCCATTCATGATGTCGGTACTGCGCGAACCCAGCACCAGGGGCACATCAATGCCACCGCGTACCATCAGCATCGCGCGTTGGCCGGGCGTTTTTGCCGCATGCAAACGCAAACAATCCCCGGCGCGCAGCAGGTATACAAAACCGGTCAACAGTCTCTGCTGGCGGGTGTTTGCAAGATCCGGCCCGAGAATGCTGGC
>CALQJO020000045.1 GCA_943330915.2 Rhodoferax sp. OV413
GACTGGCAGGCGCTGTTAAACGTCGCTTATGAAGACCGTTACAACGGCTCCAATAAACCCAACAGTTACCTGCGTAGTGCCGCCGGCGCTACAGTCTGGAGCGGTAACGTGCTGCAGAATGGCTTCCGCAACAATGTGCCGGCCGCGCGTTTGGGTGTGTCGGAGCAGGAGCGTGACAGCCTGTCACTGGGCTTGCGCGTACGTGGGCCGGTTGCGGACGGGGTGATGTTTGAAGCCAACGTCAATCAGTTCGAAATCCTCCGTGATGACAATCGTGCATCTCAGGCGAATCCGGGTGACCGCGCCTACACTCTGGCGGGTCAGGTCAACTCTTTTGGTGATACCGGCTGGAAAAGCGCAGAGGCAAAACTTTCTTTTGACCAATTGGGTGTTGATGGTCTGGAACTGATTGCGGGCGCCCGTCATGACGCCTATGAATTGAATCTGGATGTTTTTAGCACCAACGATCACCGTGTTGGCACATTTGCACGCTTTAACAGCCGCAGCGGCGGCGAAACGCAGATGAATGCCTTGTTTGCGCAATTAAACTGGGACATCAGCGCACAGTGGGATGCCGGTTTTGGCGTGCGTTGGGAAGAGTTCAGCAGCAGTAATGGTTATTTCTCGCGCGACATCGCCAGCACGCCTGAATTTGATCTGGTTGCCGTGCCCAAAGCCTCGCGCAGCGAAGTGTCACCAAAATTTTCTCTCGGTTATCAGGTCAATGAGCCTTGGCGTGTCGCCTATGCGCTGGGCAAAGCCTATCGTTTCCCGATCGTGGAAGAGTTGTTCAGCCAATTTTCTGCTTACAACGCCATCAGCCTCGCCAACCCGGAACTGCAACCGGAAGACGGTGTGCACCAGAACCTGATGATCGAACGCGAAATTGCCGGTGGTTACCTGCGGGTTAACGTTTTCCAGGAAAGCATCAACGATGTGATCGAATCACAGGCAGAAATATTGCCCGGTGGCCTGACCGTCAGAACGTTTATTCCGGTGGATGAAATTGAAACCCTGGGCGTTGAATTTATCGCCAACGTCGATGACCTGTTGATCGACAATCTGGACATGCGCTTTAACCTGGTGAATACCGATTCTGAGATTGTGAGAAATCGCCCTGACCCCAGTATCGAAGGCAATGTGTACCCGCGCATGCCCGAGTGGCGCGGCAATCTGCTGCTAACCTACCATCTGAGCAGCAACTGGAATACCGGACTGAACTATCAGTATGCCAGCGACAGTTTCGGGCGCACGGACAACATGGACCGCGAAAATAACGTGTTTGGGGCGCAAGACGGCTTCAGCAGAGTCGGCCTCAAGACGGATTACAATTTTGCCAATGGTTTGAAACTCGGTTTGGGAATTGACAACCTCACCGACGAAGTTGCTTATGTGGCCCACCCATGGCCGGGGAGAACATTGTTTGCAAACGTCTCATTTGATTTCTGATTCTCTGCGTCGGTTACAACGCCGACTTTTGCCGGATGGTTTGAACCCCATCCGGCAGTTTTTATTTGCTGGAACACTGGCGCTCGCCAGTCTTTTGCCGGGCTTGCTGTTGTCATCGCCAGCACAGGCATTGAGCTGCGAAGCATTGCAAGCGGCAGAAGGCACACAGACGGTCAGCGTTCACTGCGGCGGCGCGCCAAGTGCCACTTTTGATCAGAACAATCATCTGTGGGTTGCCTTTGTGGCTGATCTGCATGTGTATGTATCGCGTTCAGAGGACCGCGGCGCAACTTTTTCTGCACCGGTACGTGTGAATACCGTGCCCGAAGATGCTGAATTCAACGGCGAAAACCGCCCCAAGATCATTGTCGCCGATGATGGCACGGTGCTGTTGTCGTGGACCAAAAAGACCTCCAACCGTTTTACCGGAGAGATCCGCTTTGCCCGATCAACCGATGGCGGGCGCAGTTTTGAAGAACCACGCACCATCAATGATGACGGCCTGGCCATCGGCCACCGCTTTGACAGCCTGTTCCTGACAGAATCCGGCAAACTGTTTGTCACCTGGATAGACAAACGTGATCTGGAAGCGAGTCTGGCCAACAGCGAAGAGTATGCCGGTGCTGCGATTTATTACACGGTGTCCGATGATCTCGGCGCCAGCTTTATTCCAAACGTGCGGGTCGCCCACAATAGTTGTGAGTGCTGCCGCATTGCAGTCGCCCCCCATGGCGAGGATGACGTCGCCATTTTGTGGCGACAGATTTTTGGTGATCAGGTACGCGATCACGCCATTGCCGTGCTCAGTCACGAGGGTACTGTGAGCGACTTTTCGCGTGCCACGGTTGATAACTGGCAAATTGACGCCTGCCCGCATCACGGCCCCACGATGGTACCCGCCAGCAGTGAAGGCCAGTACCACATGAGCTGGTTCAGTGCCGGCACTATCCATAGCGGGATCCATTACGCACGTTATGATCTGGCGTCAGCCACACCGGCCGATATCATCAAAGTTGACGGCACTCCCGGCGCCGGTCATCCTTCATTGGCGACGTTTAATGACACGCTCTATCTGGTGTGGAAAGGGTTTGACGGCATGTCGACACCCCTGCAACTGATGCGGTCACACGATAACGGGCACAGCTGGTCGACTCCACAAACAGTCATCACCACCGATCAGGCCAGTGATCATCCCTTATTGATCACATCCTCCGACGGTGTCTACCTGAGCTGGGCAAGTGAACAACACGGCTACGTTTTTAAGGAGTTGAGCAATGATTAACAAACGGTTTGCTTCAGTGGTGTTGTTCGCAGCGCTACTGCTCGGCGCGGCTCACCCAGGGGTGTCTGACGATGCGCCTGCCGATAACATCGAGGATTTTGGTCCGCAAACGTTTACCGCGATAAAGGCACAATTTGCCGGTAAACCCTTTGTGGTCAGCCTGTGGTCAGTGGATTGTGCGCCTTGCCGGGTTGAGCTGGACATGCTGGGCAAGATGAAACAGGCTGATCCCAGCTTCCCACTGGTGGTGATCTCCACCGACTCGATTGAGATGCGCGCAGACGCCGCTGACATTCTGGACGAGTATCAACTTGCCGGTGAAACCACCTGGATGTTCGCAGACAGCTTTGTGGAAAGGCTGCGCTTCAGTATCGATCCGGGTTGGTATGGCGAACTGCCTCGCAGCTATTTTTATGATGCAGAACACAATATGATGGCGCACAGCGGCATATTGACAGAAGAAAAATTCAGAGAACTGTTCCCTCACTGATCCAGCAGGGCGGTTGTTGTCCAGAGAGTTTTTTTCTAGCCGCTGCCGGTCAAACAATCAGCACTTAAGAACAATAACTTTCTGATACACGTCCTGCCAGGAACAGAAAATGAGCGACATCAAACAAGAACAAGAACCGCTATCACCCCCTCCCGTTGTTAATCCCTACTCAACCGCCCGGGCCAGAAATTATGCGCTCGGGCTGCTCACCGTTGTCTACAGCTTCAACTTTATCGACCGGCAACTGCTGTCCATTTTGCAGGAGTCCATCAAAGTGGATCTGTCATTGTCAGACAGCCAGTTGGGTTTGTTGACCGGGTTTGCCTTTGCCATGTTTTACGTCACCGCCGGCATACCCATCGCCCGCTGGGCTGATCGCGGCAATCGTCGCAATATTGTTGCTCTCGCCATTGGCACCTGGAGTCTTATGACGGCGATCAGCGGCTTCGTGCAAAATTACGCACAGCTGCTGCTGGCGCGCATCGGGGTAGGTGTTGGTGAAGCGGGTGGCAGTCCGCCCTCGCACTCCATTGTGTCTGACATTTACCCGCCGGAAAAACGTGCTACAGCCCTGTCAATTTACTCAACGGGCGTGAACATCGGCATTCTGTTCGGCTTCTTGTTTGGTGGCTGGCTCAATGAATTTTTTGGCTGGCGCGTGGCGTTTGTGGTGGTGGGTGTGCCGGGCATTCTGATCGCCTTCCTGGTGCGCAGAACTCTGGCCGAACCCATCCGCGGACTCAATGAGAACAAGCAGGTGCCGGCAGCGTTGGTGCCGTTCAAGGATGTGTTGTCATTACTGTGGAGCCGACTGTCCTTTCGTCACATGGCGCTGGCGGCGGGGCTCAATGCGTTTGCCGCCTACGGCACGTTAAACTGGCTGGCATCATTTTTTATTCGCAGTCACGGCATGACCACGGGTGAACTCGGCACCTGGCTGGCGCTGTCATCCGGCCTGTTTGGCGCCATCGGCGTGTTTGCCGGCGGCATCATTGCCGACAGACTGGCTCCACGCGACAAGCGCTGGTATGTGTGGTTGCCGGCAATTGCCGGTTTTATCAGCTTACCGTTTATGGTGGTTGTCTATCTGACCTCAAGCCAATACCTGGCATTGGTGCTGGCCTTTATCCCGGGTTTGCTGTTTAACGTCTACCTGGGCACCACCATTGCCACCTCTCACGCACTGGTCGGACAGCGCATGCGTGCAACCGCTTCGGCCATTTTGTTCCTGATCCTGAACATTATTGGACTCGGACTGGGCCCCTGGTCGGTTGGCATGTTAAGTGACTACCTGCAACCCAGTCTCGGTGTTGAGTCGCTGCGATATGCCATGGTCTTTGTGATACCAGCGGTATTGTTCTGGTCATCCTGCCATTTCTTGCTGGCGTCCAAAAATCTGCGCGCTGATCTGGCAGCAGCACCGGACTGATCGTCAGGCATTTTGATTGTGGAGTAGCGGCAACTGATGCCGTAAAAAAGGGGACGGAGGGCAAATGCCCTCCGTCCCCTTTTTTACCGTCCCCTTTTTTATTTGTAATCGCCGCTGTTTATGCGGCGATTACGCGGCGCAATCCCCGCATCAGCAACCTTTCCTACTGCCAGCTCTGCACCAACTCATCATAATCAACGGTGATGGGCGTTGGCTTTTCATTGTCGAGTGGTGGTTTTGGTGCGCCGGGCTGATCAAACCAGTATTGGCGGCTTTGCGGCTCATTCAAACGTGGGCCACACTCGCCCAACACATCGGCGCGCTCCAATCGTTCCATCAGCCGGTCCTGTGCCACCGCCAGCGCGGTCATGGCTTCCTGCGGCGTTTTGGCGCCAGAGGCTGCATCACCAATGTTCTGCCACCACAACTGCGCCAGACGCGGATAGTCAGCGACATTGGTGCCCGTGGGTGTCCACTGCAGACGCGCCGGTGACCGGTAGAATTCCACCAGACCACCAAGCTCCGCCGCCCTGTCGGTAAAACTCTGATGGCGGATATCCGAGTCACGAATAATGGTAAGTCCCACGTGGCTCTTTTTCAGCGACACGGTTTTTGAGGTGACAAACTGCGCGTACAACCACGCCGCACTGGCGCGATCCACCGGCGTAGATTTCATCAAGGTCCATGCCCCGGCGTCCTGGTATCCGAGCTTCTGCCCCTCTTCCCAGTAAGCGCCGCGTGGCGAAGGCGCCATGCGCCACTTAGGTGTGCCATCCTCGTTCATCACCGGCAAACCGGGTTTGACCATGTCAGCAGTAAACGTGGTGTACCAGAAAATCTGCTGCGCAATGGCGCCTTGTGCCGGCACCGGGCCTGCTTCACTGAATACCATGCCGGCAGCTTCCGGCGGTGCGTATTTTTGTAACCACTCCACGAACTTGGTGACCGAGTACACCGCGGCCGGGCCGTCGGTGTCGCCACCGCGCTCAACGCTGGAACCGACCGGTCGGCAGCCTTCCACACGAATGCCCCATTCATCCACAGGCAAACCATTGGGAATGCCTTTGTCACCGGCGCCCGCCATGGATAACCAGGCGTCGGTGAACCGCCATCCGAGTGACGGATCTTTTTTGCCGTAATCCATGTGCCCGTAAACACGCTGACCGTCGATGGTACCGACGTCATTGGTGAAAAATTCCGCGATATCTTCATAAGCGGACCAGTTGACCGGTACGCCCAGTTCATAACCGTACTTGGCCTGGAACTGCGCTTTGATTTCAGGATTGGTGAACCAGTCATACCGGAACCAATACAGGTTGGCGAACTGCTGGTCAGGCAATTGATAGACTTTGCCGTCCGGGCCGGTGGTGAATGACAGACCAATAAAGTCTTGCAAATCCAGTGTTGGCGAGGTGACTGCCTGGCCTTCATTGGCCATCCAATCGGTGAGGTTGCGCACTTGTTGATACCGGAAATGCGTGCCAATCAGGTCGGAATCGTTCACATAAGCATCATAGATGTTTTCGCCGGACTGCATCTGCGTCTGCAGTTTTTCAACCACATCACCCTCGCCAATCAGGTCGTGAATGATACGGATGCCGGTGATCTCAAAAAACGCCTGCGCCAGGGTCTGCGCTTCGTACTCATGCGTGGTTAAGGTTTCAGAAACCACCTTGATCTCCATGCCCCGATACGGCGCGGCGGCATCAATAAACCACTGCAACTCCGCCATTTGTTGTTCCTGGCTGAGTGTCGACGGCTGAAACTCCTGCAGCCAGCGCTGGGCCGCTTCAGTGTCGGCAAATGCGGGCATACCTGACAATACCAACCAGGGGGTCATGGCGCCAAACAACACCGCGCGGGCGAACTTTTTCTGCAACATGAGACGTTTCCTCGGAAAATTTTGTTATACAAAAACGAACACTAACACACCAAACAAACCACACACCGCCAGTGCCCACCACAAATTCGGCCCCACCAACGCCAACCAGGCCAGATTGATAAACGCACTTCCCAACAAGGTGACAAACAGCCTGTCGCCGCGGGTGGTTTCAAAACGCAAAATGCCACGGCGCGGCTGCCCGCCGGGACTGATCAGTTCCCATACCCACATACTCAACATCAGGCACAGAATCACCACAAAAAAAATTGCGGTCGGAGTTGTCCATGCCATCCACGATAAATCCATGTCCTTCCCCTTTACACGCGGCCCAACGCAAAACCCTTGGCAATATGGTTGCGCACAAAATAAATTACCAACGCCCCCGGAATCACCGTCAACATCCCCGCTGCCGCCAGCACTCCCCAATCCAGACCGGACGCCGACACGGTTCGTGTCATGATGGCGCTGATCGGTTTGGCGTCTGTCACGGTCAGTGTGCGCGCAATCAGCAACTCTACCCATGAAAACATAAAACAGAAAAATGCAGCCACACCGATGCCCGGGGCAATCAACGGTGTGAATATTTTGGTAAAAAAGCGTGGAAACGAATAACCGTCGATGTAGGCGGTTTCGTCAATCTCTCGGGGCACGCTGGACATAAAACCTTCCAGAATCCATACCGCCAGCGGCACGTTAAACAGGCAATGCGCCAATGCTACTGCGATGTGCGTGTCTATCAGTCCAAACGCTGAATACAACTGAAAAAACGGCAGCACAAACACCGCTGGGGGCGCCATGCGATTGGTCAGCAGCCAGAAAAACAGGTGTTTGTCGCCCAGAAAACGATAACGTGAAAACGCATACGCCGCCGGCAGTGCCACCACCAAGGAAATCAGCGTGTTCATCACCACATACATCATGGAATTGATATAACCGCTGTACCAACTGCTGTCGCTCAAAATGGTGACGTAATTCTGCAGCGTGAACTCCTGTGGCCAGAGTGAAAACGTCGACAGAATTTCCTGATTGGTTTTGAAACTCATCATCAGCAACCAATACAACGGCAGCATCAGAAACAGGATGTAAGCAACCAGCACCATCCAGGCATAACTGCGTTGTCGCGCAGCGTGACGCGTTGACAACAAATTCATCATGATTGCCCCCTGCCGGGTGCGGAATCAGCATCCTGCTGCGTCATCACCGTGTAAAACACCCAACTCACCAGCAGAATGATCAGGAAATAGATCAGTGACATCGCCGCTGCCGGCCCAAGATCAAACTGACCTATGGCCATCTGCACCAGATCAATCGACAGGAAGGTTGTTGCATTGCCCGGCCCACCGCCCGTGACCACAAACGGCTCGGTATAAATCATAAAAGAGTCCATAAACCGCAGCAGCACGGCGATCACCAATACCCGGCGCATTTTTGGCAACTGAATATAACGGAACACTGCCCAGCGCGATGCGCCATCGATACGCGCCGCCTGATAATAGGCCTGTGGAATGGACACCAGTCCGGAGTAACACAGCAGCACAACCAGACTGGTCCAGTGCCACACATCCATCACAATCAACGTAATCCAGGCATCCACCACGTCCTGTGTATAGTTGTAATCAAACCCCAGCTGCGTCAGGGTATAACCAAGCAGGCCGATATCCACACGCGCAAACACCTGCCAGATGGTGCCCACCACATTCCAGGGAATCAACAAGGGCAGCGCCATCAGCACCAGACAAACGGATACCCCCCAACCGCGTCGTGGCATGGCCAGCGCGATAGCAATCCCCAGCGGAATCTCAATCAGCAGAATAATTGCGGAAAACAACAGATTGCGCATCAGCGCGTTGTGGAAGCGCTCTGACTCCAGCACTTCTTTAAACCACTCCAGTCCCACCCAATAAAATTCATTGTTGCCAAAGGAATCCTGTACTGAATAATTCACCACCGTCATCAGCGGAATAATGGCACTGAACGCCACCAGCAATAACATCGGCAACACCAGAAACCAGGCTTTGTTGTTCCAGCTTTTCATGGGTCAGCTGACTCCTGTGTTGGTGCTGTTGACCAGACGCGAGTTGTGATAGATGCCGATGTTACCGGTTTCAAAAATCACCTCAGCATGACTGGGAATACCCACACCTTCGGGCACCACAATATCCAGTGCTTGACTGCCAAGCAGTGCGCGCACGATGCGGTGGCGCCCAACGTCTTCGATAGCGCTGATGGTAACGGGCATACCCTCACCCTGATTCACAATACGGATAAATTCCGGGCGTATGCCCAGCTCAAGGGTGCCTGGTAAGACCGGATAATGGCAGGGCAACGCTATCCGGAAGGTATCCACGATGGCTTCATTGCCGTCGAGCCCGCACCTCAGAATGTTCATGCCGGGTGAGCCGATGAATTTGCCCACAAAGGTATGCAACGGGTGTTTAAACAAGTCTTCGGGAGTGCCGGTTTGAATCACTTCACCAGCCAGCATCACCACCACTTTATCTGCAAAGGTCAGTGCTTCGGTCTGATCGTGGGTGACATAAATCATGGTATGCCCAAACTGACGATGGATCTGTTTCAGCTGCGTGCGCAGCTGCCACTTCAGGTGCGGATCAATAACGGTGAGCGGCTCATCAAACAAAATGGCATTGACATCAGTTCTCACCAAGCCACGGCCCAGCGAGATTTTTTGTTTGTCGTCGGCACTGAGTCCGCGCGCTTTTTGGTGAGCGAGTTTTTCCAGCCCCAGCATCGTGATGGCTTCAGCGACACGTTGTTTGATCTCTGCGTCACTGAGCTTATTGATTCCGCGTCGGTTACGCAGCGGAAACGCCAGATTCTCTGCCACCGTCATGGTGTCGTACAACACCGGAAACTGGAACACCTGGGCGATGTTACGCTGCTCTGTGGGCAGCTGGCTGACATCGTTGTCGTCAAACAGCAACTGCCCCTGACTGGGCGTAATCAAGCCGGAAATAATATTCAGCAAGGTGGTCTTGCCGCAGCCCGATGGCCCGAGCAAGGCATACGCGCCACCGTCTTCCCAGACGTGTGACAGGGGTTTTAGCGCGTATGAAGCAGCATCTCCTGTGGACTGCGTTGCAGAACTCGATGTTACGGCGCCGTAACGATGCGCAATATTGTTGAGAACAATTCTGGCCATCAGACATCTTCCCGCAGTGGTGGCGTCAGGCAACGTTTACCGTGGCTGTCAAAAAGATATAGCTGTGCAGGATCTATGGAAAGTTGCACCGGAGAATCGGCCGGCAAATCCTTGACCCCATGAACCAATGCAACCCAGCGCTGAGTCTGTGCGCCTTGCAATCGCACGTGCACATAAGTTTCTGAGCCCGTGATTTCAGTGACCTCAACATGGGCATTCATACGCGCATGGGTGGTCTGTTTTTCAGTGTCAGGATTTTGAAATTGTGGGGGCACATCCAGCAGCAAGTGCCACGGGCGGATGGCTAGTGTGTACTGCCCGTCCGGCAATTGTGCAGCGCCGGCGTTATCCGCAGTGAGCGTCATAACCAAGGCATCACAACGCAATTCCGCGCCTTGTTTGCTGACCAGCAAGGTGTTCAGCGGCGGATCTGAAAAAATACGCGCGGTTTGCAAATCCACCGGCCGTCTGAAGACATCAATCGCCGGCCCGAACTGCGTTAGCCGTCCCTCATGCAAAGTGGCGGTATTGCCGCCCAACAGCAATGCTTCAGAGGGTTCTGTGCTGGCGTACACCAGAATGGCACCGGTTCTTGCAAAGATGCCAGGCAGTTCCCGTCGCAGTTCCTCGCGCAGTTTGTAATCCAGATTGGCCAGCGGTTCGTCCAGCAAGACCAGTTTGGCCTGTTTGACCAAGGCACGGGCCAGGGCGGTGCGTTGCTGTTGACCGCCGGACAGATCGGCGGGCAGGCGCTGTAGATAATCCGTAAGCCTTAACAGTTCAGCCGCCTCGTGTACGCGCTGATGGATGGTGGCTTTATCCAGCCCAGCCACTCGCAACGGTGAGGCGATGTTTTCATAGACGGTGAGACTGGGGTAATTGATGAACTGCTGATAGACCATGGCCACATCGCGCTTCTGCACAGGAATTCCCCGTACATCAACACCATTAAAGCGGATTTCGCCAGTGCTAGGGGTTTCAAGGCCCGCCATCAGGCGCATCAAGGTGGTTTTCCCGGCAAGCGTGGCGCCCAGCAAGACGTTCAGCGAGCCGGGGTGCAACTGCAGGCTGACATCCTCGATGTGCTGTTGATTTCCGACGCTTTTACTTACCTTAATCAGCTCTAACATTGTTTTTGTTCTGGTGTATTTTTTTATGACAACAAGTGAACCATACTGTGGGGCAGCAAGTCTTCCACAATTGCGCGATACAACATTTCAACACAGATGAAGGTTTTAATGCCACACGAGAACCCTATCGCGAAGCACTCACCGCGGCAGCGGGTAAACCATGAAGACCACACGTATCCTGGCACCTGACGTGGTTTTCACAACGATTCTACGCCACGATTCAGTAAAGAGAAGGAGTCACCAGCATGTCGATCACCATAAGCGTGCCCAGAGAGACCCGCTCGGGAGAGCAGCGGGTTGCGCTGGTACCGGAAATAATAAAAAAACTGATTGCGCTGGGCGCCACTGTGCAGGTGCAGTCCGGCGCTGGCGAGCTGGCAGGGTTCAGTGACGCAGATTACAGTGCCGCCGGCGCCAGTATTTGCAGCGAGGCAGACCTGATGAGGTCAGCCACCATCGTCCTGACGGTCAACCCGCCTGATCAACAACTGATTGAGCATCTGCCCGAGCACGCGGTGCTCATCGGGTATCTTAATCCGTGGTCAGATACCGAACGCTTTAGCGCCCTGCAACACAAGCACATCAGCGCGTTTTCCATGGAAATGGTGCCACGCATTTCCCGCGCTCAGGCCATGGATGCCCTGTCCTCTCAGGCATCTATCGCCGGTTACAAGGCCGTGCTGATGGCGGCTTCTTTGTCCGGCAAATTTTTCCCCATGTTGACCACGGCAGCTGGCACGGTGCGGCCATCTAAAGTACTGATTATTGGCGCTGGCGTGGCTGGCCTGCAGGCAATCGCCACCGCACGTCGACTAGGCGCCATTGTAGAGGCTTATGATGTGCGCGCCGCGGTTAAGGAACAGGTGGAATCGTTAGGCGCCAAGTTTGTGGATATCGATATCAAGGCCGAAGGCAGTGGCGGTTATGCCCGCGAACTGACCGCTGAAGAAAAACAATTGCAGCAGGACATTCTGGCGCGTCATGTCGCCGCAGCCGATGTAGTGATTTGTACCGCAGCCATTCCGGGGCGGCCGTCGCCACGCATCATTACCACGGCCATGGTGGAAGCCATGAAAGGCGGCTCTGTCATTGTGGATTTAGCCGCTGAGGGAGGCGGCAACTGCGCACTGACACAGGCGGGCAAAAACATCGTGCATCAGCGTGTCACCATTTCCGGCCCGCTGAATGTGCCGGGTACCGTGCCCAACCATGCCAGCGAACTGTATGCAAAAAATCTGTTCAACATGCTGGGCCTGATGATCAAGGATGGCGCAATGCACATTGACCTGGAGGATCCGATCCTCAGGGACAGTCTGATCACCCATGCCGGCGACATTGTGAGCACGTCCGTACGTGATCGCATGCACAAACCCGGCGCCTGATAACAAAACAAACAAGGGGAAACCATCATGATTGAAGGGCTTGCTGCACTGTATATTTTTCTACTGGCCGGATTTACCGGCTTTGAAATCATCAGCCGGGTGCCAGTTATTCTGCATACCCCGCTGATGTCCGGCTCCAACTTTGTGCATGGCATTGTGTTGGTCGGCGCCATGATTGCGCTCGGCATCGCCGAAACAACCTCGCAACAGGTGATCGGTTTTATTGCGGTCCTGTTGGCAGCAGGCAACGCCGTGGGTGGTTACGTGGTGACTGAACGTATGCTGGAGATGTTCAAAAGCACCGGCAAACAGGGAGCACACAAATAAATGGAACTTATCATTCAGATCAGTTACCTGCTGGCCGCCGTGCTGTTTATCCTCGGCCTGAAACAAATGAGCTCACCCGTCACCGCACGGCGCGGTATCCATTGGGCCGGCGCTGGCATGGTCGTTGCCACGCTGGTGACCTTTGCGGCGGAGGAAATCACTGGCAACGAGCAGGCTGCAACCAATGTCATGCTCATTATCATTGCGATTGCACTCGGCGGCGGATACGCCTGGTATACCGGCAAACGCGTAGCAATGACTGACATGCCACAGATGATTGCCATGTATAACGGCATGGGCGGCGGCGCGGCGGCGGCGATTGCGGCAGTAGAATTACTCAAAGCACAAGCAGCCATTCAGGCGGGTACGGCCAGCAGCATGGCAGACTACCTTGGCGCTGATGTGGCGGTGCTGGCGATTCTCGGCGCGATTATCGGCACCATTGCCTTCAGCGGCAGCATCATTGCCTGGGCCAAACTGGACGGGCGCCTGAACACCAGCAAACTGCTGCCAAAACAACAGCTGATTAATCTGGTACTGGCCGTGGTTCTGGTGGTTCTGGCCGTGAATGTTTACCTGTCAGGCAGTCTGAATCTGATCATTGCGTTTTTTGTGTTGGCGCTGGTGCTGGGTGTTTTTATCACCGTACCGGTCGGCGGCGCAGACATGCCGGTGATCATTTCGCTGTTTAATGCTTTAACCGGCCTGGCCGTGGGTTTTGAAGGTTATGTGCTGGGCAACGCGGCCATGATTATTGCTGGCACGGTCGTCGGTTCTGCCGGCACTTTGCTGACACACCTGATGGCCAAGGCCATGAACCGCTCGGTTGCCAGTGTATTTTTTAGTGGTTTTGGGACCGGCCCGGCGGCAGAGGCGAGTGCTGATGTTGGCGGCACGCAGAAAGAAGTTCAGGCGCAGGACGTTGGCATTATGATGGCCTACGCCACTCAGGTCATTGTGATTCCAGGCTACGGCATGGCGGTCGCCCAGGCTCAACACAAGATCTGGGAACTCTCGCAATTACTGACCGAAAAGGGCGTTAAAGTGAAGTTTGCCATTCACCCGGTGGCAGGACGGATGCCCGGTCACATGAACGTGTTGCTGGCCGAAGCCGGCGTGCCCTATGACATGATCTATGACATGGAAGACATCAACGCTGACTTCCCGAACACCACGGTCACCCTGGTGATTGGTGCCAACGACGTGGTGAATCCGGCGGCCAAAAAAGATCCTTCCAGCCCGCTGTATGGCATGCCAACCCTGAATGCAGAAGCCTCACAAAACGTGATTGTTATCAAGCGCGGACGTGGCACCGGGTTCTCCGGCGTCGAGAACCCGCTGTTTGTGGCCGACAACACCCGCATGCTGTTTGGTGACGGGCAGAAGGTTGCCAACGAGCTGATTCAGGCAGTGAAGGAGTTATAAGCAGCCACGCCAGTCCCGGGGTATGCCCGAGGGCTGGCGCGGTCAATCCAGCGGTAACTGGATATTGAAGCTGGTTCCAAGCTGCTCATCCGAGGTCACTGACATGTGCCCGCGGTGATGCTCAGTGATAATAAAATACGGATACGACAACCGATGCTCTACCGGGAAGGACGTCTGACTGGTTGAGATGGCAAAAAACGGCTCAAAAATATCCAGCTGCTCGTCGGCGTTCAGGCACTTGCCGCGATGCCCCACCTTGATCCACAGCGAGTCCATAAATTCACCCACTTCCACACTGATGCGTGGTTTGCTGTCCGGCGCAAGGGTGCTGCCCTGCAGGGCATAAAACGCATTGCGCAGCAGTCGGGTGAACACCTGTTCCAGCTCTGAAGGGATACAGGAAATCTGCGGCAGAGCTGCCGAATAGTTACGTCGAATGTCGATATCACGGAAAGCCAGACCATCAGAGTTGGTGAACAGATCGCTGGCCAATTCAATGCTGCGATCCATAATGGCGGCGGCATCGGCCATCTGCCGTGTGTTGTGGTGACTGCCCGCCAGCTCCAGCAAATTGCGGGCAATGGCATTGGCCTGCTGCGCACTTTGCCGTACGGTTTCAACTTCCTGTAACAGATAAGGGGTGGCGGGCCCAAGATCAGCGGTTTCGATCTGCTGACGCGCGGCAGAAACGCGTTTAAAGATGGTATTGATCGGCAGACTGATGTCGTAAGCCATGGCGGACGCCAGTTCACCCAGGGCGGATAACTTGTCGCGTTCAGCCACTTTGTTTTCGGCGTTAACCTGCTTGGTAATGTCGGAAATCAGGATCACGATACCGGTGTCATCGTCGTGCTCCAGCCGGTAGAGCGTGATATCAAAACTGTATTGGCCGCGCTGGGTGTGTTTGACTTTTAAGGTCTCGCCGCTGTCCAGCACACTGCGTACCTGTTCTTCAGTCAGGGTAATGGCGGGATGCGCTGCCCACAGATTCATGCCAACAACATCGGTAAATGGGCGGCCGGTTGTCTCTTCAGCCACCTTGTTCCATTGCGTGACTTGCATGGACTGATTGATGCCAACCAACATCACCGGCATGGAGTTCACAATGCTGGCAATGTAAGCCTCGCGCTTGCGCAGTTGGTCAGCAGTTTCGCGCAGGTTTGCGGTGCGCTCAGCAACACGGTCTTCAAGGGTGGCCTTGATTTCAGTGAGGGCACGGTTAGAGCGCATGGCCCGTCGGTTGGCGCGTATCAGAAAAAACAACACGACCAGCAAACTGATAATCAACAGACTGGCACTGGTGTTGGCGATGTACTGCCAGTTGGTGCTGCCATCTTGTTCACGGAACACTGCAAAAATGTCCGCGTGCGCACGCGTGCTGACAACGGCAAGTACTAACAAGGTCCACAGGTGTTTCATGCAATCGGTCTCGACTTCGGTCTAGAAGCTGAATAATAGAAGTGAGTTTACCGGATAAGCAACTGTCTTGGCTTGCGCGGCAGATTCAATCTATAGTCTGTGTCATCGCAATCCGCATCACCGTCACTGGCGAGGAAACCGCCCATGCCCCGCATCTCACTGTTGTTGCAAGATATTGTCCGTTTACGAAGCGCCATCTGCGTTGCTGCCGTGTGTGCGGTTGGTGCAGGCTTTTATCCTGTCTCACACGGGCAACAGGCAGAACCAGCCCTTGACCTGCAGGCACATCGCGGCGGGCTTGGCCTGATCACCGAAAGCACCCTGCAGGCGTTTGCCAACGCACTGGAAATGGGTGTCACGACACTGGAACTCGACACACAAGTCACCCGTGACGGTTATGTGGTGGTCACTCATGACCGGCAAGTACTGGCTCACCGCTGCCTGGACACCGCACCGGCCTCTGCCAACGATGCGGATTTCCCCTATGTGGGCAAGTACATCAAAGACCTGACACTGGCACAGGTGCGCACACTGGATTGCGGGTCGCAGCGCGCGGATGCCCACGCGCAGCAAACAACCGTGCCGGGCGCAAACATAGTGCTGCTCAGCGAAGTGTTTGATCTGGTCAAACGCCACCGCGCCCACAATGTCATGCTCAACATCGAAACCAAGGTTGAGGCTGGTGCGCCGCATGAAACCGCACCGCGCGAGCAATTTGTGCGCGCAGTCGTGGCACAGATACAGCACCACAACATGCAGGATCAGGTCAGTATTCAGAGTTTTGACTGGGGCGCGCTGATGCTGGCAAAACAACTGGCCCCGGAACTGCCCTTGGTGGCCTTGTCCAATGCGCAGTCATTTCTGCAGTGTGGGGAACCTGGCGCGTCACCGTGGACAGGTGGCATTGATATGGACGATTTTGACTGCAATCTGCCTGCAGCAGCCGCGTCGTTTGGTGCGTCTGCGATTTCGCCGGTGCATGGTTTGCCGCAAAGTGCCGGTATCAATGACGCGGGCTACAGCGCGTTTACCACGCGTGAGATGGTTGAGCAGGCGCATGCTCTGGGCCTGAAAGTCATTCCATGGACGATTAACGATCAGCCCACCATGGCACAACTCATCGACATCGGTGTGGACGGCATCATCACCGACTACCCGGACAGGCTGCGCGCGGTGATGCAGGACCGTGACATGACGTTACCTATGGCGTTCACGGCGCCCGATGCCAGCAACACACCGATTGAAGAACAAAGCATTCTGGTATTGCAGCAGCAACTGGCGACCGGCGCGCTCACTTCTGTACAGTTGCTGGATTATTATCTGACGCGTATCCAGGCCTATGATCAGCAAGGCCCGGCGCTCAACACACTGATCACTCTGAACAGCGCCGCACGCGCTCAGGCACAACAACTGGACGAAGAACGTCAGCGCAGCGGGCCGCGCAGTCTGCTGCATGGCATTCCGGTAGTGATCAAGGACAACTACAACACCGTCGACATGCCCACCACCGGCGCGTCACAGTCGCTGGCTGATTTTATCCCTGACCAAGAAGCCACGCAGGTGCAAAAACTGCGTGAAGCCGGCGCGATTATTGTCGGCAAAACCAATCTGCATGAGTTTGCTTATGGCATCACCAGCATCAGTTCGCTGGGCGGCCAGACACGCAACCCGTATGATCCGCAGCGCCTGCCCGGCGGCTCCAGTGGTGGCAGCGCGGCGGCAATTGCGGCAGGTTTTGCGGCCGTGGGCATGGGCTCGGACACGTGTGGTTCTATCCGTATTCCAGCGGCGTTTAACAATCTGACCGGCCTCAGACCCAGCAAAGGGCTTAGCAGTATTTATGGGATTATGCCGCTGTCACATACTCAGGATGTGGCCGGGCCGCTGGCTCGCTCGATTACGGATTTGGCGCTAGTGCTGGATATCACCAGCGGTTTTGACCCGGCCGATCCTGATACGGCAGTGATGCGGAATCAGCCCGCGCCACAGTTTTTTGCCGAACTGGGCCGCGAGCCCATTGCCGGCTTGCGTATCGGACGGTTATCCGCATGGATGGATGCCGCTGACCCGCAGGTACGTGATCAAATTGACCAGGCATTACAATTTCTGGTGCAACAAGGCGTGAGTATTGTGGAAATCGAGATAGCGGATATGTCGCGCCTGTTATCGCAATCAGGGTTAATTGGGCATGAGTTTGAAGCAGATCTGGATGCGTTCCTGCGGCAATTTGGCAGCGACGAGTACCCGAGTCTGGAATCCATTGTTGCGGGCGGCGAATACCATGAAGCGGTAGCCGGCCTGCTCAGTCGCAGTGCCGCCGCGGAACAAGACCCGCAGGCGTATCAGGCGGCACTGGCCGTGCGTGCCGAGCTGCAACAGGCCATTGATGCGTTGATGACCGCACAATCGTTGGATGTGATTGCCTACCCACCGATTGCCAGCGCACCCGCCTTGATTGGCGAGCCGCAGCCCGGCAACCACTGTGCCTTAAGTGGCAACTCTGGTTTTCCGGCGCTGTCGTTGCAGGTTGGCTTTACAGCTGACGGACTGCCGGTGGGCATGGAATTACTCGCGCCCTATCTGAGCGACACACGTTTGCTGGCCATCGGTTATGCGATTGAGCAGTTGCGCCCGATGCGTCGGGCGCCCGCGTCTACGCCGACTCTGTAGCGTTCAATACCTTGTCGATATCGGCCGCTTCATGGCGCTCGCGCAACTGCCGCTCGGGTTTACCCCAGGTGCAGTTCACGATGCGGCCGCGTTTGACTGCCGGGCGCTCAGCAACATCATGGGCCCAGCGCATCACATGCGTGTAAGTGTGTGCTTCCAGAAACTCCGCAGCATTGTAGATTTTGTTTAAGACCAGCGCGCCGTACCAGGGCCAGATGGCAATGTCGGCAATGGTGTATTCATCGCCCGCGATGTAGCGCTTGTCTTTGAGTTGCCGGTCCAGCACATCCAGCTGGCGTTTGACTTCCATGGTGAAACGGTCGATGGGATATTGCCATTTTTCAGGAGCGTAACAGTAGAAATGGCCAAAACCACCACCCAGATAAGGTGCACTGCCCATTTGCCAGAACACCCAGCTCATCACTTCTGTGCGAGCTGGCACGTTAGTGGGCAGCAGAGCGTTAAATTTTTCAGCCAGGTAAAACAAAATCGATGCTGATTCAAACACCCGTTGGGGCGGCGTCACACTGACGTCCAGCAAGGCCGGGATTTTGGAATTGGGATTGATGTCAACAAAGTCACTGCCAAACTGGTTGCCTTCAGCGATGTTGATCAGAAAGGCATCGTACTGCGCGCCGCTGTGGCCCAGCGCCAGCAATTCTTCCAGCATGATGGTGACTTTGACGCCGTTGGGTGTGCCCAAGGAATACAACTGCATTGGGTGACGACCACGCGGCAAGGTTTTCTCGTGTGTTGCGCCAGCAATCGGACGGTTGATATTGGTAAAGCGTCCGCCGCTTTGGTTATCCCATGTCCAGACGGTAGGCGGGCTATAGCTGTTGTTCATAAGTTTTCCTGGAGTGTAGGAGTGGGGACGGTGTAGGAGTGGGGACGGAGAGATCATTTTTTGATCTCTCCGTCCCCCTATAAAAAAAACTATAAAACCTCAAAGCTCAAACCAGCGTTGTTACGCAGACGTTCAATCAACAACAAGCCAAGGGCGGCACCTGGGGTCCAGATACCTCCACCAGCGGCTTGCGGGTTTTTCAGAAGACACACGGCGCTTTCTGCGATCATTTTTGAAGTTGAGCCGTAACCGGGATCTTTATCGCCCTTTACGCTGACCATCATGCGATTGCCTTTATCGTCCGAACCCGCAAACAAGACCTCATAGAAGCCCGTCTCGCGCTCCTCTTTGCTGGGGCCTTCACCAGGCTTTAACGTGCTGGCAGCCATGGATTTGTCAGCAGCGACTGCCTTGGCCGTGGCCTCACCTTTCTCGCCGGGCCCGGTCAACATCATTTCATCGTAGACAAAATTTTTGCCCCAAGGATGCCCTGACAGAAAATGACTGCGATGAATGTTTTTGGTATTGATGGTTGCCATCACAAACGGCGCCGACCAACTGTTTAAATCCTCATCAAATACCGGTGCATTGCCCGCAGGCTGATCAACACCCAGAACGCCTTCTGTGAGTGCGAAAGGTGTCATCATCACCTGAATCACTTCTGGTCTCTTGGCAGCGGCAGCCATGGTGGCTTTTAAACTGGCCAGGGTGCCACCGGAGAATCCGCCTTTCATGGCTTTGACCCGCCCTTTGACCCGAGACATCGGGGCGCCAAATTTTTCCAGCGCGTTTTGCTGCAGGAACACCACACCCAGATCAAACGGAATGGAGTCAAAACCGCAGGAAAACACAATGCGCGCACCGCTGGCTTTGGCAGCCTCACCATGGGCAGCAATCATGTCATGCATCCACGCTGGCTCACCGCAAAGATCCACATAATCAGTACCCGCGGCAACACACGCCGCCACGAGATCAGATCCATACAACTGATAGGGCCCGACAGTGGTAATCACCACGTTAGTGCTGCTCACCATGTCATTGACCGATGCCAGATCGTCCGAGTCCGCAATAACCAATGGCACCTCCAACGGCAAGCCAATCTCGTCACGCACCTGTTCAAGCTTTTCACGACTGCGTCCAGCCATGGCCCAGTTGACGTCGCCGTTCACACCGTAGCGTTTGTTCAGATATTCACAGACCAGACGCCCGGTATAGCCGGTGGCGCCGTACACAACAAGGTCAAATCTTTGCTTGGGGGACATCTTTTTTCTTTACTCCTTTTTGCATTGGGGACGGAGCTATCTGCGATACCTCCGTCCCCAAACCCGTCACCAGTCTCAGGTAAATCCAACGATTTTTTCATTCAGCACATGCGCGAGCAGCGGGCTGGCGGCGGCACGTTCAAACGCCTCATCCATTGCCTTGTAACGCTGCTGCACAATGGGACGATAGTTGGGATGCGTAAAAATATACAATTCGCCGGTGTTTAACGCCTCAACCACGCGCTCACCCACAATGTCTACCGCCAGACCATTGTTGATCACGGTCTGCATGTGCGCGGCCAACGCATCGTTTTTTGGATTCTCTGTTTCACGATCGAGCTCTTCGCGGGCATAGCCCGGCTGCCGATTGCGCTCAGACAGATTGATGCGGGTTTTCACAAAGGCCGGGCACAACACCGCCACATGAATGTTGTGAGCCTTTAGCTCCGCATGCCAGCTTTCAGACATGCCAACCACGGCAGTTTTTGTCGCCGTGTACGCACCGGCATACGGTACACCGATCATGCCCGCCATCGATGCAACGTTAATGATCCAGCCACCTTCACCATGCTTTTTGATCAGCGGAACCATGGTTTGAGTGCCAAACAGAACACCCATCAGATTGACATCCAGCACCCAACGCCAGTCCATCGTGTCAGTTTGTTCAATCGTTCCGGTTCCACCACCCACGCCGGCATTGTTGACCAGCATATGTACCTTGCCGAATTGCTTAACCGCCTGCTCAGCCAGGTGTTGCCACAAGCCAATCTGAGTAACATCCATCGCAACACCCAGCGCAGGGACGTGCTCGGACCTTAATAGCGTCACAGCCGCATCAAGCTGAACCGGGTCAATATCCCCGAGGACGACATTCATGCCCTGCTTGCCCAGCGCGCGGGCGATGCTGAGGCCAATGCCCTCAGCACCACCACTGATCACCACAGTCTTACCGGTGAACTGGCTCATGGCATTAATTCCACAGGCTGCGCTTGGTCAAGACCAGATCCATTTTCTGACCGGTAGGCTGTTCAACGTGGATGGTGAACGTATCGCCGTCGAGCGTGTAACCCAGCGACTTCATGCCAGTGTCACCCACGTTAGTAAAATGCACGTGGTTGCCCATAATCATCGCCAACTCCATTTTCATCGGCTCAGGTGTTCTGGGCTTGAAGCCAGGATCAAACTGCTGCAGATGCAGCACCAGTGAACCGTCAACTTCTTCGATGGTAATCATTTCAAACATGCTGGTGCCGGTCGGGCCAGTCATGCGCACCATGGCAGCAATCGATCCCGCCTCCGCAGCAATCCAGTTTTCTTCCAATGTGTTAGCGCCCAGAGCGCCCGCATAGTTGCCGGTCAACCACTGTAACTGGTCAATGGTGGCAGCGGGGCCGGCAGCAAAACTCAGACTGGACGACAGGGTAAACAGACCAGCAGCCATCAGGGATTTCAGGGTGGTTTTCATAACAGATTCCTCAAGGATTATTTTTAGTAACAACATTTTTCTCACCAGCAGACCGGCCCGAGCTTAGCACTACCCACGCGCACATGCCCAGTGCTGGCTGGTCAATAAACCCGCTGACCAGAGCTTACCTGGCAATGCGTCATCCGGTTTGACAACACCGCCAAGGGTTGTGTCATGATCGGGGCAAGGTCAGTGTGACCCGCTGGATGTCAGCTGAATTCTGGCGTTAACACCTCTTTAAATCAGCATCTTTGAAGCGAGCAATACCATGAACTACCGTTACATCGGCAAAAGCGGCCTGCGGGTCAGCCCCATTTGTATGGGCACCATGAGTTTTGGCAGCTGGAGCGACGAAAAAGAGTCCTTCCGCATTCTCGATAAATCCTATGAACGCGGCATCAATTTTTACGACACCGCCGAAGTGTACCCAGTGCCACCACGCGCTGAAACCGCAGGCATGACAGAAACCATTTTTGGCAAGTGGATCAAAACCAAAAACCGTGATTCGCTGATTATTGCCACCAAAGTAGCGGGCGCAGCATCGGGTTGGTTTGTGCCGCCCATTCGTGCAGGCATGACCTCGATTGACCGGCATCATATTGAACGCGCGGTGGAAGGCAGCCTGCAGCGCATGGGGCTGGATTACATCGATCTTTATCAGGTGCATTGGCCCGACACGGTGGTGCCGATTGAGGAGTCAATGGCGGCGCTGGATCGTCTGGTGGAATCGGGCAAAGTGCGTTATCTGGGCACGTCCAATGAAAACGCGTACGGGCTGACCAAAGCTAATACCGTTGCGCATTACGAAGGTTATGCGCGTTTTCAATCGATTCAGAATAACTTCTCGTTATTGAACCGGCGTTTTCTGGATGAGCTGGCGTTGGTGTGTCGCAAGGAAAATGTGTCGCTGTTGCCGTATTCGCCGATTGGCGGTGGCATGTTAAGTGGCAAGTACAATGCGGACAAAATCCCGGATCACAGTCGTTTTGGGGAGTATCTGCAGCTGGAGAATCCACGGCAGCGTGCCATGGCGGATCGGTTCCTGAACAAGGGGACCTTGGCGTCGACGGCGCGTTACATTGACATTGCGCGGGAGGCGGGACTGTCGCCGACGACCTTGGCGGTGGCCTGGAGTATGAATTTTGATTTTGTGGCGTCGACCATCATCGGGGCGCGGAC
>CALQJO020000046.1 GCA_943330915.2 Rhodoferax sp. OV413
CTGACTGGCCAGGGTTGGCGCAGGCTTTAACCTTCCTGCATCATCCGCCGGTGAATGCCCCGGTTCAGCAACTGTTGGATGGCGCCCACCCCGCCCAACAACGTTTGGCATTTGAGGAGCTGCTGAGTCACCGCTTGTGTTTGCGGCGTCTGCGGCAGCGATCAGCCATTCAGCACAGTCCGGGAATGCTCGCGCCGCAATACTACCGCACACAGTTTTTACAGAAACTGCCGTTTAAACTGACCAGGGCACAGCAGAAAGTCAGTGATGAAATTCGCACTGACCTCGAGCAAAACAAACCGATGCTGCGCTTACTGCAAGGCGATGTCGGATCGGGCAAAACCGTTGTGGCAGCGCTGGCGGCCCTGCAAGCCGTTGATAACCAGTTCCAGGCGGCGATTATGGCGCCGACCGAACTGCTGGCAGAGCAGCACTTCGTCAATTTTTGCCAATGGCTGGAGCCTACCGGTTTAAAAATTGGCTGGCTCAGTGGCAAGGTAAAAGGTCGACAACGACGCGAGGCACTTGCCGCAATCGCCGATGGCTCAGCGAACATTGTGATCGGTACCCATGCCCTGTTCCAGGATGAAGTGGTGTTTCACCGACTGGGTCTGGTCATTATTGACGAACAACACCGCTTTGGCGTTCATCAGCGACTTGCCCTGCGGGAAAAAGGCAACACTGACCAGACACAACCACATCAGTTAGTGATGACGGCAACGCCTATCCCCCGTACCCTCGCCATGAGTGCGTATGCGGATCTGGACGTCAGTGTCATTAACGAGTTGCCCCCGGGGCGAACCCCCGTCAACACCCTGATCATCGCCAACACCCGTCGCGCCGAGGTGATCGCCCGCATCCATGCAGCCTGCCAGTCAGGCAGCCAGGCCTATTGGGTCTGTACGCTGATTGAAGAATCCGAGGTTCTGGAATGTCAGGCCGCAGAAGTGACTTGCCAAGAATTGCAGGCACAGTTACCCGATTTGAAAATCGGCCTGATTCACGGCCGTATGAAACCGGCAGAGAAGGCTTTGGTGATGGGCGCGTTCAAGCAGGGTGAGCTGCAACTGCTGGTTGCGACCACAGTGATCGAGGTCGGTGTTGATGTGCCCAATGCCAGTCTGATGATTATCGAAAACCCTGAGCGTCTTGGCCTGGCGCAGCTGCATCAATTGCGCGGCCGCGTGGGCCGGGGCGCCAAAGCCAGTCATTGTTTACTGTTGTATCAAACCCCGCTGTCTTTTGCGGGAAAACAACGGCTGGGGATTATGCGTGACAGCAATGATGGTTTTTACATCGCCGAACAGGATCTGCTGTTGAGAGGCCCGGGCCAGGTGTTAGGCACACAGCAAACCGGGTTAATGAGTTTCCGCATGGCTGATCTGGTGCGTGACGCTGAGTTGCTTGATCCGGTAAAATCGGCCGCAGACCTGATAGAACAAAACTATCCTTCACATGTTGACCCGCTGGTAGACCGGTGGCTTGGCGACAGGGAACTCTACGGCAATGTGTGACCTTCAATTGAAAGTGTGTTGCGCGTTAGTCAACAATGCCCTCGGCATGACGTGCGCACTTGTTGCAGAAACAACTGGATTGGCCAGTATCCCAGAAGCCCACCCGATGACTCATTGATGCGCCACCCCATTGCATACTGGCAACACTTCAAAGACCACGCAAAGACATGGGTCAAGCTTGCTGACCGCTGGTTTGCCAGCAATTTTCCGGTGGCGCATGCACGCGCACCGGCGTTTATTCTGCTGACACGCGCCAATAAGCCGATTGGTACCTACCTGCTGTTATGGCCTACTTTGTCTGCCCTGTGGTTGGCTGCAGGCGGATGGCCCGACTGGCACCTCATCCTGCTGTTTACGACAGGCACCTGGCTGATGCGCTCTGCGGGTTGTTGCATCAACGATTTTGCTGATGCTGCTGTGGATGGTCAGGTTAAACGCACCGAAGGACGCGCCATCGTGACAGGGCAGGTGTCCCGTCAGGAGGCGCTGATCTGCTTCCTGGTGCTGTGTCTGCTCTCGGCGGTACTGTTGTTGTTCATGAATACCATGACCATGTTGTTGTCCCTGGGCGCGGTCGCACTGACAGCCCTCTATCCGTTTATGAAGCGCTACACACACTTGCCACAGCTGGTGCTTGGAATGGCTTTTTCATGGGGCATTCTGATGGCTTTTATGGCACAGACGGAATCGTTGCCAGCCATTGCCTGGGTGCTTTATGTGGCCAACTGCCTGTGGACAGTAGCCTATGACACCCAATACGCCATGGTTGATCGCAAGTTCGATCTGCAGATTGGCGTAAAGTCGACCGCCATCCTGTTTGGTGATGCCGATAAAGTCATGATTGGCATGATGCAGGGAATGTTTGTGCTGGCGTTGCTGCTGGTGGGCCGCACACTGGGCCTGAGTCTCTGGTATTACCTTGGGGTGTTTGTCGCCAGTGCACTGCTGGTGTACCAACAACTGCTGATCAGAAATCGCGAACCTGAAGCCTGTTTTTCTGCGTTTCTGAATAACCATTGGGTAGGGCTGGCGGTTTTTGCAGGCGTTGTGCTCGGGGTTTGAGCAGACGCGGCAATATGCCACATGGTCGCAATCTGCCTGCAGGCCTACACTGGCCTCGAGTCTTTTAACCATGGTGTTCCGGTCATGCAGAAGTTGAAAACCACAATCGTTGAGCCTGCCAGTCGCATCGAAAAAGGCATTGTTGTCGGCTGGGCAGTACTGGTGTTTGTTGTAATTATGGTGGCTGCAGGATTGGCGCGTTTTATTGTTGCGGACATCTCCGCACAAGAACCGGATAATGCGGTGATAGCCCGAACGCAGCCCTCGCCTGATGTGGCTGCAGGCACCATAGCAGTGTCGGACTTATGGATACGCGCCACACCTCCCGGGGCCAGAACGGCAGCGGCCTATCTCTACATCAGAAATAGCGGTGACAACGATCGCTTGCTGGCGGTCCGCTCTGAGCGGGCGAGAAGTGTGGAGATTCATACCACCCAGGAGCAGTCAGGCATGATGCGGATGTCCCGGCTCGATTCACTCGCGGTTCCTGCTAACTCAGACCTGCAACTCGGCCCGGGCGGTTACCACCTGATGCTTGTCGAAATTTCAGAGTCCTTTGATCCCGGGGATTCGGTATTGATGACGCTGATGTTTGAAAAGGCCGGCGCCATGGATGTCAATTTTGCAGTCCGGGATGCGCGATGAGCTCTCTTTCACGGATGTTGATGATTACTGCTTTTGCGGCCGTTGCCGGCATTGGCGCAGTGACCGCCAGACAGTTGTTGATGGTGAACAGTCCGGTTGCTCCAGAGATCAATGGTTTTGTCCTTCAACAGCCAAGACTTCTGCCGGCATTTGAGCTTCTGAACGGCCAGGCAGAAACCTTTACCGGCGCTGACTTTGCGGGGGCCTGGTCGTTTCTGTATTTTGGATTCACCTACTGCCCCGACATTTGTCCGACAGCAATGGTAGAAATGGCGAAGTTAAAAACCTTGCTGTCCGCGTCTCACCCGGATCTTTTGGCAGAATTTTATCTGGTGTCGGTTGATCCTGAACGCGATACTCCGCAACGCGTTCAGGAGTACGTGACCTACTTTGACGACAATTTCAAAGGGCTGACAGGTGATTTGGAAGACATCAGCAACCTGGCACAGACGGCCTCGGTCATTCATGTGATTGAACCATCCGCTGATGGCGTAAGCTACGAAGTGGGACATTCTTCGACAATTACCTTGCTGGATCCGCAAGGCAGTATCCGTGCAATTTTCAGAGAACCTCTGCGCGCAGCAACTCTGGCTGATGATGTCAGTCAGGTGCTGAGTTACGCCGAACTTATGAAGGAATAAACCGGAGTGCTGCGCCATTGCTGCAATAACGCAGCCCGGTTGGCTGAGGGCCATCATCAAAAATATGTCCGTGGTGTCCGTCACAGCGCGCGCAGCGGTATTCGACTGGCGCACGAAACGCGTAAATCATCTTTCGTGTTGTCAGATGCTCGTGTATCGCATCCCAATAGCTGGGCCATCCCGTTCGGCTATCGTATTTCCAGTCGGATTTAAACAGCGGCAGGTCACAGCCCGCGCACACATACGTGCCCTCGCGGTACTCGTTGTTCAGTTCGCTGGTTCCGGCATATTCGGTTTCAGAGTACCGCAGCACGGCATATTGCTCGGGGGTAAGGCGCGCTTGCCATTGCTCGTCGGTGAGACGGAGTTTTTCGACAGAAATGGCCTCGCTGGCCAACGCCCGGCGGACACGACCTGTCAGCGCGAGGGCTGACACCATTGTCAGACTTATGAAGTGCCTTCTTTTCATCTTAAGCCCATGGAGCCCGCGGAGCCGATGGGGACGGAGAGATCAAAAAATGATCTCTCCGTCCCCATCCAGAAAAATCAGAAAAACGCCTGAATGCCAGTCTGGGCGCGACCGAGAATCAGCGCGTGGATGTCCTGGGTGCCTTCGTAGGTATTCACGACTTCAAGGTTTTGCATGTGGCGCATCACCGGGTACTCATCAGAGATGCCGTTACCGCCCAGCATATCGCGCGCTTCGCGTGCTACTTCAAGCGCCTTGATGCAGTTGTTGCGCTTAAGCAGGGAAATGGTGGGAATGCCAAGTTTGCCTTGATCTTTCAGGCGGGTGGCCTGCAGACAACCCAGCAGCGCCAGGCTGATGTCTGTCTGCATAACAGCCAGTTTTTTCTGAATCAACTGGTTGGCTGCCAAAGGACGACCAAATTGTTTGCGATCCAGCACATACTGTCGTGCAGCGTGCCAACAGGTTTCTGCAGCTCCTAATGCGCCCCATGCAATGCCCAGACGTGCGGAGTTCAGACAACTGAACGGACCTTTTAAGCCTTCAACGTGAGGCAGCATGTTTGCTTCAGGGACAAACACTTCATCCATCACGATTTCACCGGTAATGGATGCTCGCAGCGCCAGTTTGCCTTCGATTTTAGGCGCTGACAGGCCTTTCATGCCCTTTTCCAGGATAAAGCCCTTGATAATGCCGTCGTCATTTTTGGCCCAGACAATAAACACGTCCGCAAATGGCGAGTTGCTGATCCAGTTTTTAGCGCCGCTCAGGCTATAACCACCTGGCACTGAGCGTGCACGCGTGACCATACTGCCCGGATCTGAACCATGATCCGGCTCGGTCAGGCCAAAGCAACCAATAAACTCGCCTGAGGCCAGTTTAGGAAGGAACTTCTGCTTCTGCTCTTCACTGCCGAAGGCATGTATGGGATGCATAACCAGTGAGGACTGCACACTGAACATCGAGCGGAAACCTGAATCTACCGCTTCTACTTCGCGGGCAATCAGTCCGTAACTGACGTAATTGGTGCCACTGCAGCCATAACCATCCAATGCCGGCCCTAACAAACCCAATTCGCCCATTTCGCGGAAAATCGCCGGATCTGTCTGTTCCTTCCGGTAGGCATCGCGCACACGTGGCAACAGTTTTTCCTGACAATACTGCCGCGCAGCATCACGGATCATGCGCTCCTCTTCCGTCAGAAGTTCTTCAAACAGAAATGGATCCTTCCAGTCAAAAGGTGCGTTGTCTGATTTTGCAGACATAATCTACTCCTGGCGTACAGTTCGTGTATGGGTATCGGCCCTGGCAGTTACCGAGCGAGGGCTCTGCAGTTTATCAGCATGCCTGCGTTGGAAAAAGCGCAATTACCTGCACTCCTCAGGCCATCTCCGCCCAAACGACAAGCTGCTGTCATCTTATACGGTTTTTTTACAGAGCCAGATTCCAGTCGGGCTGCTATCATACCGGCATGGACGTTTCATACCTTCTAGATTCGCTTAATGACCAGCAGCGCCGCGCTGTTGCGGCCCCGCCTGCCAGCATGTTGGTGTTAGCGGGCGCCGGCAGCGGCAAAACCCGTGTACTGGTGCATCGTATTGCCTGGCTGATGCTGGTTGAAGGCGTCTCGCCGTTTGGGATTATGGCGGTAACCTTTACCAACAAGGCAGCGCGAGAAATGCGCAACCGTATCGAAGAGTTGCTGGAGCGGCCCATTGGCGGCATGTGGGTTGGTACCTTTCACGGACTGGCACACCGCTTGTTACGTACACATTGGCGAGAGGCGAATCTGCCCGAGAGTTTTCAGATTCTGGACAGTGATGATCAGCTGCGTCTGATCAAGCGCCTGTGCAAAGCACTCGGCGTCAACGATGAAAAGTGGCCGCCACGTCAAATCCAGTGGTATATAAACGGTCAGAAAGATGAAGGGCTGCGCGCTGGCCACATCGAACATTTCGGTGATGACTATACCCGCACCATGATCAGCGTTTACAAAGCCTACGAGGACGCCTGCCAACGTGGCGGTATGGTGGACTTTGGGGAAATTCTGTTACGCGCCCATGAATTGTGGCTGAATAACCCGGCGCTGCTGGCGCATTATCAACAGCGTTTCCAGCATATTCTGGTAGACGAATTTCAGGATACCAATGCCGTGCAATATGCATGGCTGCGTGTGCTTGCCGGCAAAAGCAGCCATCTGATGGTGGTAGGCGACGACGATCAGTCCATCTACGGCTGGCGCGGCGCGCGTATTGAGAATATTCAGCAGTTCAACACTGACTTTGCCGGCGCAGAAATCATCAAGCTCGAGCAGAACTACCGCTCTACGTCTACCATTCTCAACGCTGCAAACAAGCTGATCGGCAATAATCAGGGCCGCCTCGGCAAAGAGCTGTGGACTGAGGGACAGGAAGGCGAATGTATTTCGCTGTACGAGGCCTTTAACGAGCAGGACGAGGCTCGCTTTATCGTCGATCGCCTGCAGGACTGGATGAACACCGGCCACCGGCTGACCGAGGCAGCGATTCTGTATCGCTCCAACGCGCAGTCTCGGGAGCTCGAAGAAGCTCTGTTGCGGGTCGCCATGCCTTACCGCATTTACGGAGGCCAGCGCTTTTATGATCGGCTGGAAATCCGCAATGCTCTGGCCTATCTGCGCTTGGTGATCAACCGCCTTGATGACACCGCTATGGAGCGGGTGATCAATGTTCCCGTGCGCGGCATTGGGGATCGCACTCTGGACACGTTAAGAGATCTGGCGCGTCAGGATGGCAGCTCGCTTTGGCAAGCCTGTACCAAAACCATCGATCACAAGCTGTTGCCCGCTCGTGCGGCTGCCGCAGTCCAAAATTTTATGCGCCTGATCAATGACATGGATGCGGCCTGTGCCAGCATGGAATTGGGCGGGAAAGTCTCCTATGTGATCCAGCACAGCGGCTTGATCCCACACCACGAAAAAGAGGGCGGCGAAAAAGCGCAGGCCCGTCTTGAAAACCTTGATGAACTGATTACCGCCACCCGCAGCTTTGCTGAAGAGTGGCGAGGTGTTGAGTCTGACATTGAGTCCGCCGATATCCCGGCACGAGACTCTGATGTGCTCGCCGCGTTTCTTGATCAGGCCGCCCTCGATGCCGGTGAGTCGCAGGCAAGTGAATCCGACGATGCCGTGCAGTTGATGACCTTGCACAGCGCTAAGGGCCTGGAATTTCCGCTGGTGTTTATGGCCGGTATGGAGGAAGGCTTGTTTCCTCATAAAATGTCCATGGAAAATCTGAACGGCATCGAGGAGGAGCGCCGGCTTTGTTATGTCGGCATTACCCGCGCCATGCAAAAGCTGTTTATTACCTGCGCAGAATCACGACGCCTGCATGGCGATGTCACCATGTGCCGGCCATCGCGGTTTATCCGCGAGCTGCCAAAAGAGCTTGTTGAACCGGTTCGCATGAAGACCTCGATACAAAGACCCATGGTTTCCGCGGGGCGCCAGCCCGGTTATCGCGCTGGCGCTGAAGTGCCGGACACCGGAATTACATTGGGGCAGCGCGTGCGGCACGGCAAATTTGGTGAAGGCGTGGTATTGAACTACGAGGGCAGTGGTCCGAGTGCGCGTGTACAGGTAAATTTCAAAGAAGTCGGCAGCAAGTGGCTGGTGCTCTCTTACGCACGACTTGAACCGGTCTGATGTGATGGCCTTTGATTCCGGCTGCGACGACTTAAGCATATAAGCATATGAATAAAAAGCGTTTGCTCTCATCAGCGCATCCGGCTATAACTGCGCTACAACAATAAGGGAGTTACCTTCATGTCATTTCTGACCGCCACTGGCGTCCTCATTTTTATTGCCCTGCTTTTTGCCTTGTACAAACTCAAAAAACCGGAAACCAGCCTTGCCAAGCAGGTGTTTGTTGCCCTGATCCTTGGAGTGGTTTTTGGATTTCTGCTGCAGATCGTTCACGGCGGAGATCTCAGTGCCATCTCCCCAACGCTGACCTGGACTGATCTTCCGGGGGATGTCTATGTCGCTTTACTGCGCATGATCATCATGCCTTTGGTTCTGGTAACCATGATTGCAGCAGTGGTCAAGCTCCATCAGGTTGCGGCACTCGGCAAAATCGGTGCTTCGGTGATTGGCCTTCTGGTTTTTACCACCATGATCGCAGCGCTGGTCGGAATTCTGGTAACGAATATGTTTGGACTGAGCGCCGAAGGCATGACCGGTGGCGATCGCGAGAATGCGCGCGCTACCGTTCTGGAAACACGCCAGGAAGTGGTTGCTGATCTGAACATTGCGGAAGTGTTGGTGCGTTTTATACCCACCAACATCTTTGCTGATCTGACCGGGGCAAGGGATACATCCATCATCGCTGTGGTCATTTTTGGAATGCTGTTTGGCCTGGCAGCATTGCTGGTCAGCCGTGAAAAACCTGAACAAGCCGATAGAATCCGCGATTTCACAGACACCATACAGGCCGTGATTATGCGCCTGGTCAAGCTGGTGATGGGGTTGACCCCTTATGGCATTCTCTCGTTAATGACCTATGTTGTGGCCAGTTCAAATGGGTCAGACATTCTCAACCTGATAGGTTTTGTGATCGCGTCCTACGTTGCCATCGCTATCATGTTCCTGGTTCATGGCTTGCTGTTGACCCTGACCGGCAACAAGCCGGTAGATTTTTTCCGCAAAATCTGGCCTGTATTGACCTTCGCGTTTGCGACCCGAAGTTCAGCGGCGACCATCCCTATGAATATCAAAACACAAGTCGACGAGCTGAAGGTGCCACCCTCCATTGCCAGCTTGTCAGCCTCATTCGGTGCAACCATTGGACAGAACGGTTGCGCAGGAATTTATCCAGCCATGCTGGCAGTGATGGCGGCGCCAACTGTCGGCATTGATCCTTTGGCACCAGGATTTATCCTCAGCCTGATTGGTATCATCACCATCAGCTCGTTTGGCGTTGCGGGTGTCGGTGGCGGCGCTACCTTTGCTGCACTGATTGTGCTGCCGGCGATGGGTCTGCCTATAACATTGGTTGCACTGCTGATCTCTATTGAACCGCTGATTGATATGGGGCGCACCGCACTGAATGTGAGCGGTGCGATGACCAGCGGGGTCATTACCAGCACCATTGTCAAAGACGGGGTGTAGCACTGATTGCTGGCAATAAAAAGGGCGCCCTGGCGCCCTTTTTATTCTGATTCCGCAAGGTCTCTTCTGACCTCCGCACGCAGGATTCCCGTGCTGCCATTCAGACGCTGACGTTGATACGCCGGGTTCGGCCGTTTTCGTCAATCGCAACAAAAACAAACAGTCCCTCGGCTACTTTACGTTGCGCTTTTTGAATCAGTGAATTGGATATCCAGACTTCAATATTGATGTGCATGGAGCTGCGACCAATTTCCAGAACCTCTGCATAACAGCTGACAACCGAACCAACACTGACGGGTGCAAGAAACTCGACATTCTTGATTGCAACAGTGGCGGAGCGACCTCGGGTGATCTGCTTGGTTGCAATCCCTGCTGCCAGATCCATCTGCGACACCAGCCAGCCTCCAAAGATATCGCCATTAGCATTGGTATCGCGCGGCATCGCCAGCGTTTGTAATGCCAACTCCCCGGTCGGGGTAGGGTCTTTATCCATGTCATCATCGATCAGGCTCATCAGAATGCTCCTTCTTTACTGCGCCATTTAACCTAGTCTCTATACTAGCAGCATTCAAACAACAGATTCAGGCGATTCGAAGCCAGGCCGCTATCAATTGCAGGCTGGTCAGTGCCCACGCTATCGTGACCAGGAGCATAAACCACGCAAACACGTGGTAGAAAAAACGATGCGCCTTGCGCTTGATCCTGAGCTTCCAGGCCTGTCTGGGATCCGCTCTGGGCGGGACAACGGCAAACAGATTCAGGCCTGAATAAAACTGCAACAACCATAACACCAGCAAAATACTGGGGATAAGCCACTTATCAAGATCTGCAGACGATGCCAATGTAACAATGCTGAAAAACACCGCGCCGGACATCACCAGCGCCAACAGCAACGGTTGCCGCCACGCCTGATGACGCTGAGCGAATTTCTCAAACAGTTCCAGCATAAGACTCCGCGGGGTACAATGCCGCCTCTGAACGTGTATTACTCATTTGCCTGGAGCCTCCATGTCCGACGTTGTGCAAATTCCGCTGATTGCAGGTTACAACCCACAAGGCGATGCTATCGTTGAACAGGTAAGTGCTGTTGTTATAGATGCCCGACGCAAAGAGTTCCGTGTAGAAAAATCGCCGGCCTTTATCCGTGGACTGGCTGCGCACGATCGCATCCGTTACCCGACGGATGACAAGGCGGGCTGGGAGTTGATCGAGCATAGTGGAAATCTTTGTATACGGGTTTTCAGCAAGCATAACACAGACGAACTTGACCAGATGCTCACCCCCGAGCTTGAAATGATCGATGCCACACTTGATCTGTCATCCCCGCGAATCCTTGTTTTTACCATTCATGTTTCGATCGGGTTTCAGAAAATAGAAGACACGATCAACAAAGTACTCAGCAATTTTCCTGATACCGTTTGGTATTATGGCAATGTTTATGACCCCCAGGACGGTGTTACGCCGCTGAACTGGTGGTTGGAAATTGCCGCATCCGTTTAGATTTTTTGTCTCTGAGGCGCTTATGTTATTGGTTTTATCTCCCGCCAAATCGTTGGATTTTGAAAGTCCATTGCCCGCACTTGAGACAACTGTTCCGCAGTTTCTGGATGACTCTTCAATACTGAATCAGGCTCTGCGGAAACTCACACCCGACGACTTATCTGTTTTGATGAGTATCAGTTCCAATCTGGGCGAATTGAATTTTGAGCGCAATCTCAACTGGTCATTGCCCTTTACATCACACAATGCGCGACCGGCAATTTTTGCATTCACCGGTGATGTTTATACTGGACTGGAAGTGAAATCCTTCTGTCAGCAAGACCTGGACTACGCTCAACAACACCTGAGAATTTTGTCGGGTCTGTATGGAGTGCTGCGGCCTCTGGATTTAATTCAGGCGTATCGCCTTGAAATGGGAACGGCACTCCAACAGGGCAAGCTCAAATCCCTGTACGCTTTCTGGGGAACACGGCTAGCAGACAACTTGCGGAATTGTCTGCAAGCTGATCCGCGGCCCTTTCTGGTCAATCTGGCATCAACGGAGTATTTCCGCGCGGTCAATGAAAAGTCTTTAACTTACCCGGTTATCAGCCCAGTTTTTAAAGATTACAAGAATGGTCAATTTAAAATTATCAGCTTTTTTGCAAAGAAAGCTCGCGGCAGAATGGCGTCGTTTCTGATCCGCAATCGTGTGCAATCCGTGGATGATCTGAAACAGTTCTGCGCCGATGGTTATCAATACAGCTCAAGGGATTCTACCCCGGAGTCTCCAGTGTTTCTGCGTCGACAAGTCTGATAGGAAGATACGGATTCTCCTCTGTGGTGACGCCCGGTTTATCAGAGATCTGATCAAAAAGAATCATGCGGAATTTATGCAGATACAGCTACGTTTTCTGATGCTTGACTCTGAGCAACAGCGTCAGCTGTCCCCAATTGTTGGCGAAAGCCCCTGATCGGAATCCACTTCGGCATGTTTGAAGGGTAGTTTTGCGGCAGCAGCAGTGACGTATGATTGGTTGTGCTGCCGCTCTTCATTGCAGAAATCTCTGATGGCATCAGAAAACTGCGGGTGTTTTATCCAATGGTATGACCGCGTTGTTACCGGTTCAAATCCGCGCCGCAGTTTATGCTCGCCCTGAGCGCCGGCGTCAAAACGCCCGAGACCCTCTGCAATACATATATCAATGCCTTGGTAGTAACACGTTTCGAAATGCAGATTCTGATAATCTTGTTCGCACCCCCAATAACGTCCGTACAAGGTGTTTTTGTCTTTGAGAAACATCGCACCGGCCACGTATCGCGGTTGTGTATCATGACGAACCATGATCAGAAATACCTGGCCCGCCAACAGCTGATGAACGCAGGTGAAAAATTCGCGAGTCAGATATCCATGCTGGCCGCGTACCTGGTAGGTATTCTGGTAAAACACATAAAACTGGTCCCAGATTTCTGTGGTCAGCTGCTCCCCTGTCAGCCGCTCAAACCTGAAGCCCTGGCGAGCAACATCACTGCGCTCCTTTTTCAGAGTCTTTCGTTTTCGCGAGCTGCACCTGATCAGAAAGTCATCAAATGTCTCATAGGCGTTGTTGTACCAATGAAACTGGCACGCTTCGCGACAAATCAGCGTCGTTTGATCCACCAGCACAGAAATTGCCTGATCCGGAAACAGTAAATGCCAGGAACTCGCCCCGACCTTTTCTGCAAACTGTTTAACTGCCTCAACGACGGGTTGCAACAGGTCCGCCAACAACCCTGAATCTGTTGTCAGCAGTCTTGCTGACTGGCTCGGCGTAAACGGAATTGCCGTCAACAGTTTGGGATAATACTGAAGACCATGACGGCGGTAAGCGTCCGCCCATCCCCAGTCGAATACATATTCACCGGACGAGTGATGTTTCAGATAGAGCGGCATCGCAGCGACAAGCACACCCTGTCGAAACACAGCCAGATGGCACGGCTCCCATCCGGTTTCTTCTGCAACCGATGCACTTTTTTCCAGTGCCAGCAGAAAACCATGTTGAATAAATGGGCTTTGGTCTACGACCAACGCATTCCAGGCGCTGGCATCGATGTCATTGATGGACAGCCCCAGTTGTATTTCAAAATCCGATGCGGGGAAGACTGTTGTTGTTCTCAAGTCAAATGTCCTGGGCTTAGTAACGAGTTTTGGTTATCTGCTGACAGACGGTGGAGAAGAATAACGGCTTCCTGTTATATTCGTCCGTAGCAGTGTTACGGGATCATACCAATGGAAGCTCTGAATCTGATCATTAAAATCAAGGAACGACGCGACCACTTGCGAAAATCCGAGCGCAAAGTTGCTGACTTTGTGCTTGAGCATGCGCAGTCCGTACTTGGCATGCGTATTGTTGATGTTGCCGCTGGCGCAAAAGTCAGCGAGCCCACGGTGGTGCGATTTTGTCATGCCCTGGATGTGGATGGTTTTCAGGCGTTCAAGTTGCAACTGGCGCAACATCTGGGTGCCAGCAGCAACTACTCGCAGTTTTCTGTTGATGATTCGGATACCGTCGCCGACCTCAGCCATAAAGTATTTGATTCTACTATTGGCTCTTTGCTGACCATTCGCGACGAGCTGGACCCTGCTGCGCTTGAACAGGCAATTGCTGCCATCAATCGGGCCAAACGCGTTGAATTTTACGGTTTTGGTGCATCTGGCTCGGTTGCTGCTGATGCGCAGCACAAGTTCTTCCGGCTGCAACTTTCCAGCGCAGCTTACATAGACCCGCACATTCAGCACATGTCAGCAATTTCTCTGAGCGCCCAGGATGTGGTTGTTGCCATTTCCCAATCCGGGCGAACCAAGGCCCTGATTCAGAGCGTGGAGCTCGCCCTTGATGCGGGAGCCATTGTGATTGGCCTGGCACCTCAAGATACTCCGCTGAGCAAACTCAGTACCATTCCTATTTTTGTGAATATGGAAGAGGATCTGCAAGTGTTTACCCCGGTATCCTCGCGTATCGCTCACCTGTTGGTGATTGATGTGCTGGCGATGGGTGTTGCACGTCTGCGCAAAGATCTGCTCAAGGATTATCTGAAGCGAATCAACAAAAGTCTGAAGGTACTTCGTACGCCTAAAGCCGACCTCACCGGCTGATCGACAGGCGCTATCACCGCACTTGTCAGTTACCCGGTGACTGGTACGTCGCCATAAATCTCAGCATCAGCTCCGCAAGCTCGGGACCATGTGTTTCCTGCAGAAAATGTCCGGCACCTCTGATGGTGACATGTGGTTGATTCCTTGCACCCGGAATGCGCTGCTGAAACGCCAGATCCCCACCGGCCGTAATGGGATCGCCATCGCTGAAGGTGGTGAGAAAGGGTTTCTGCCACTGCTCAAGTACCTGCCATGCTGCAGCATTGAGTCTGAGCTCAGACGGCACCAGTTTGGGCATGACTATCGGGCCAGCTTTGTATCTGAGGTCAGGAAACGGAGCGTCGTAGGCAGCCACGATCGCTTGTCGTTGTGGGTCGGATTCCGCAATATCCACAGCAACAACCTGCCCAACAGGCATATCGTTTACCGATTGAGAATAGGCTGCCCACTTCATGAAGGAAGGTTCAGCTTGGAGCGCTTCCCAGGTGACATCTCCCTGCCACCACAGTGCCAGCCGGAAAAGTGGATAACCTATCCATCCACGAACACCGCTGGCGGCAGGCAAACCGGTATTGCCTGCGACGACACCCGCAAAGCGCTCTGGCATCTCGGTCAACACCCGGAGCCCAATCAACCCGCCCCAGTCCTGAACAAACAGGGTTATGTCTTGTAACTGCAACTCTTCTATTAATGTCTTAATGTGGGATACATGGCCACTATGGCTATGCGCTGACGTTAATGCCGGTTTATCCGATTTTCCGAACCCGATAAGATCTGGCGCGATCACCCGATAACCGGCTGCAGACAATATTGGAATCATATGTCTGTAAAGATAACTCCACGATGGCTCACCATGAAGCAAAAGCACAACCTTAGCCTGCTTGGGGCCTTCATCAACGTAGTGCATCCGCAGTGAGTTTATGTGCAGATAATTTTCTTGAAACGGGTAATCCGCCAATCCAATAAAGCTGGACTCCGGTGTACGGAATACGCCAGGGGAAACTTCCGCAGCGTGCGCAGAGGCCGCAAACAGTGTGGAAAACAAGACTGCCAAAGCAGAAAAGGGTTTACGCTTGTCAAAGGTCATCTTGTTCAATTCAGTATCCTTCTGGTTCGGCGTTCAAGCCATCAACAGCTTAGTTTGGCCAATAAATGTGTTCGTCATCAGGTTGTTCTTCTTCACCCAAAGGCTTGTCAATACTAACCGGCATCTCTACTACGGATGGCCACATCGGGTCAGGCAAACCGTTGTTATGTTGATCAAGCAGTGCGTTTAACTCGGCAACCTTGTCCGGGTATTGAGACGAAAGTTCATTTTGCTCTGTCGGATCAACAGTCAGGTTAAACAGCCAGTCCTTGTCGGGACGATCGGAACGTTGCAGCTTCCAACCATCCGCGATAACAACCTGATAGTGCCCGCTGCGCCAGAACAGCGCTTCGTGTGGCTCACCCGCAAGGTCTCCATTGATATAAGGCAGCAGGTTGGTCCCATCGATCTCGCGGTCTTCAGGCAAGCGCGCGCCGGCCGCACTGACCAGGGTCGGCAACAGATCCGTATGGTGGGTGATGGGCATAAACTCGGTACCGGGGTTTATCGCGGCGGGCCATTTGATAAAAAACGGTACCCTGATTCCACCGCCAAAAAATGTTGTTTTCCATCCCCGGTACGGCTGATTGATATCCGGCAACCCCAGATAATGTGCTCCACCATTATCTGAGGTAAAAATCACAATGGTATTGTCTTCAAGACCGTTTGCACGCAATGCGTCGGTTACTTGTCCCACGCCGCGATCAAGTGCCTTGATCATGGCTGCATAAACACGTTCGGTGGGGTTTTCGATATGCGCAAGCTCATCATAATCTGATCTTAAGGCCTGCAATGGAGAGTGTGGCGCCCAATGCGCGAGATACAAAAAGAACGGTTGGTTCTTATTAGTCTCAATCGCGGTGATTGCCTCTCTGGTCAGATAATCTGTCAGATATCCTTCCGCCTCAAACCGCTCACCCTCATTGAAGTTCATGGAGTAACGTGCAACCGACCAGAAAAACCTGTCAATGGGATCAAAATCCTGACGTGCGTTAACCACATCGGGGTGATCAACCGGAAGGTACAACAACCCGGCAAGATTGAGGCTTTCATCAAAACCCTGCGCGGTGGGTTCAGAGCCATTATTGCTGCCAAGGTGCCATTTGCCGATATGCAGCGTTTTATAACCTTCTGCCTTCAGCAATTCCGCTATCGTTACTTCACTTTGCGGCATGCCCATGCTGTTGAAGTCAATTTGATAGACACCTGGTTCGTCGAGGTGACTGATCATGCTGCGCCGGAAGTCTGCATCAATCGTGTTGTCGAGGCGGGTGGTGATATTAGCCATGCCGTTAGGAAGGGGCGTGAACTCAAAACCAAATCGGGTGGCATAGCGGCCGGTTAACAATGCAGCTCTGGAAGGCGCGCACACAGCGCTTGATGACATCCCCTGGCTCAAGGCAACACCTTGCCGGGCGATGTTGTCGATGTTGGGTGTTGGTACGCTCCCATTGGCAACACCGCCACCGTAAAAACTGATGTCATTCCACCCAAGGTCGTCCGCAACAATCAACACAATGTTTGGCTGATTACTGCGCCGTGGGCTGTCAGGACCCTGCTGCCAAACAACGGGTTGATTCGGGCCTGTCGGACTTCGCAGGTCAAGCAACAGTCCCGGAACGTAGAGTATCCAACGATCGATCGTCAGCAATGCAGCAACAGGCAACACCAGGATGGCCGCTGCGATTATCAAAAATTTCTTTAATCTGGTCATGGCGCTGGATTTCCTGTGTGCACGGGAGTCTGTCAATCGGCGGAACGGTGTCACACAATCGTACAAGCCCTTAGCGACTGCGCGTCTATTCTTAATGTTGTCGGCAAATCAATTATCCAAGAGTATAATTTTGCCTAATTATGCTGTCCACCCTTCATTATTTGATACAAAAATGAGCGAATCACTGAAAAACAAATCCCGCGCCGGTCGCCCAATCAATGCCAATCCCGAGGTACAGCGTGAAAAAATTCTGCGTGCGGCGTTAGCTGAATTCTCGGTGAAAGGGTTTAGTGGCGCCTCAGTGCGGACCATCGCCCAAGAGGCGAGTATTGCTCATGGCCTGATCCGGCACTATTTCCAGAGCAAGGATGAATTGTTCCGGTGCGCAGCAGACTTTCTGTTTGGTCAGGTGCTTAGCGTTTTGCAACAGGCGGCTACCGCTGAATTCTCGGCTGATCCGATAAAGCGCCTGCAAAATCAGATTCGCTCGTTTGTCCACATGTCTGCCAAACTCCCTTATATGGCACCATTTCTCGTGCAGGCCGGGCTGAATGGTGGGGAAAGTTTCATATATGTTGTTGAGAAATATGTAAAACCACTTCAGGAACTATCACTTGCGCCCTTCCGCGAAGCCGTCGCTCAGGGTTTGCTGGTTGACCTCGAACCGGACTTTATATTTTTGATAGCAACACACGCTGCAAGCGCACCGTTTGCCAACAGCGCAGTAAGACATGCCGTGGTGGGTGATTACTCAACAGACCCAGTCAAGATTGACCGTTATGCTGACACCCTGATCAATGTGCTGATGCATGGGTGTTTAAAAAAGACACCGGGCTGAGAGCGGGTAGCAGGCGGATACGGCCAATACCGCATCCGCTTACTCCACCGTCACCGACTTGGCCAAATTCCTGGGGTGGTCCACATCCGTACCCTTAAGAATGGCCACGTGATAAGAGAGCAGCTGCAAGGGAATCGTGTACAGAATTGGTGCCAACACATCCGGAACGGGCGGTATGCGAATCAACTGATAGTCGCCTTCGTCGTCAAAACCTGCTGACTCATCTGCAATAACAAACAGCTTGCCGCCGCGGGCGCTGACCTCGGCCAGATTACCTTTGAGCTTGCCCAACAACTCATCATTGGGCGCCACTGCAATGACGGGCATCTTGTCGTCAACCAATGCCAACGGGCCATGCTTGAGCTCACCTGCTGGATACGCTTCGGCATGGATATAGGAAATTTCCTTAAGCTTGAGCGCACCTTCTTTAGCGACCGGGTACTGAATACCCCGACCGAGAAACAGTGCGTGATGTTTGTCTGCGAGGCTGATCGACAGCCTCTGAATGGCCTTGTCCTGTTTGAGCACCTGATTAACCAAGTCAGGCAAGCGATGCAGATCTTTTACGTATTGTTCTTCGTCCGCATTACTCATGCCATTGCGTCGACCAAGGACCAGTGCCAGCAGCAACAGCGCAGTCAGCTGTGTGGTAAACGCTTTGGTGGACGCCACACCAATCTCGCGACCGGCGATGGTCAGTAATGAAAAATCTGATTCGCGCACCAGCGAGCTGGTGGCCACATTACAGATAGCCAGTCGGCCGACATAACCTGACTCGGACGCGTAACGCAGCGCCGCCAATGTGTCGGCGGTTTCGCCAGATTGGGAAATAGTGACAAATAACGACCCTGGTTGAACGATGATGTTGCGGTAACGGTAGTCGCTGGCGATATCAACCTGACATGGCATTTTTGCAATGTTTTCCAGCCAATACTTGGTGATCAGGCCGGCGTGAAAGCTGGTGCCACATGCCACAATCTGCACGTTGGTAACTTTATCAAAAATTGCTTTTGCCTTGATACCAAAGGCTTCTTCCAACACATGTTTTTCGCTAATGCGGCCACTTAAGGTGTTCTTGATGGCCTTTGCCTGCTCGTAAATTTCTTTGAGCATAAAGTGGCCGTACTCGCCTTTTTCGATTTCTTCAATTTCGCTTTTTATGCGCGTGGTCTGACGCTCAACCATAGTGTCGCCGGAGAATATTCTGATGCTGTCCAGGCTGATCTCTGCAACATCGCCTTCTTCAAGATAAATAAAGCGGTCGGTTACTTGTCCCAGCGCCAACGGGTCGGATGCTATAAAGTTTTCGCCGATACCCACACCTATCACTAGCGGGCTGCCGCTGCGAGCCACCACTATTTTTTCAGGCTCGGATCTTCTGATGACACACAACCCGTAAGCACCATGCAGACGCGGGACGATGTTGCGCACAGCCGTCAGAGTATCAAGCTGGTTTTTTGTGCACTCCTGATGAAGCATGTGCACAACCACTTCGGTGTCCGTGTCAGATAAGAACTCATAACCATCGGCAATCAGGTTACGACGCAACTCTTCATGATTTTCAATAATGCCGTTGTGTACAAGAGCAAATTCGGCTCCTGACATATGCGGGTGAGCATTGCGTTCACTGGGAACGCCGTGGGTTGCCCAACGGGTATGGGCAATACCGGTTTTGCCATGCACAGGATCTGCAGCAACTTTATCTACCAG
>CALQJO020000047.1 GCA_943330915.2 Rhodoferax sp. OV413
ACGAAGCTGACATTGCCACGGAAGTGGATTTTAAAGTGATCTCCACTGCTGAGGCATAAACGATGTCTGCTGTGGTTGCGTGCCACAAGCCGCGTTTACGCGGCAGGCAGAATTTGGCGCTTTAATCAGCTACGTGGGGTCTGAAACACTGGGGCAACCGCATTTTTTGCGGTGTGTCAGCGGGCAATAAGTCTGACCGGCAGTTCGGTATAGCCCTTAACAAAACTGGAATAGATACGTACCGGTTCACCCACAACCTCAATTTTCTGGAAGCGGGGCAGTATCTCTTCCCACAGCACACGCAGCTGCATTTCAGCCAGACGGTTGCCCATGCAACGATGAATGCCAGTCCCAAACGAAAGGTGCTGGCGTACACGATCGCGGTCAATCAGAAATTCATCCGGTCGCTCGATGGCTTGTTCATCGCGGTTTGCCGAGGCATACCACATCAGCAGTTTGTCACCGGCCTTGATGTGTTTGCCACCCAGTTCGGTATCAGCTTTGGCGGTCCGGCGCATGTAGGCCAGCGGTGTCTGCCAGCGAATGATCTCGGACACCATGGAGGGAATCAGCGCGGGATTGTCGCGCAGTTTTTGGTACTCCTGAGGATTCTCGTTTAAGGCCAGTACGCCGCCGGTGATGGAATTGCGCGTGGTGTCATTTCCACCAACAATCAGCAGTACCAGGTTGCCAAGAAACTCCATGGGCGGCATGTTTTTAGTGGCTTCGCCATGCGCGAGCATGGAGATCAGGTCATTGCCGGGCGGTTTCGCCGCGCGCTCGCGCCACAGACGCATAAAGTAAGCCAGACACTCCTTGAGAATTTCAAAACTCTCTTCGTAGGTTTTAATCAGTCCCGCACCCGGGATGGCCGTGGCAACATCCGACCAGTAAGTCAGCTTGTTACGCTCCTCAAAGGGGAAATCGAACAGTGTTGCCAGCATCTGTGTGGTCAGTTCACGCGACACCCGGTCGACCCAGTTAAACGTTTCACCTTGTGGTAAACCATCCAGAATGGTGATCACCCGCTGCCGGATCAGGCCTTCAAGATTTTTTAAATTGTTGGGGGCAACCACCCCTTGCACGGTCTTGCGCTGCTCGTCATGTTTGGGTGGATCCATGGCGATAAACATGGGCAGCGTGAACTGTGGCAGAACGTCCACAATGCCGATGGTCGGCTCGGACGAGAACAGCTGCGGGGCGGCCTCCATGGTCATGATGTCCTGATAACGCATCACCGACCAGTAAGCACCAACTGAGGACTGCGCACAATAATGCACCGGATCATCCCGGCGCAGGCGCGCCAGAAATGGCAGGAACTCATTGGCCTGCCAGATCGCCGGATGCGCGAGGTCAATCTCGTCCAGAGGGATGGTCCACGGATCGCGTCCGACCAGGCTCCGGCTGCTGTGTTTGGTGACGACGGTTTCCATCAGGTAACTCCTGTGCGTGTGTGTGACGCCAGCGGTCAGAATTGAAACTCGGGCAAACGAACAACCAGACCATCGAGCTCGTCACTGATGTCAATCTGGCAGGACAGTCGGGAATGACTGGCGCGTTCAGGATTCATATCCAGCATGGGCTCTTCAAACTCACCGGGCTCACCCACGCGAGCCATCCACGCCGGGTCAACAAATACATGACAGGTGCCACAGGAACAGGCGCCACCACAATCGGCATCAATGCCCGGTACCCGATTTTTGATGGCGGCGGTCATCAGTGTATCGCCGTTTTTTGCGTCAACCACATGTTGTTTTCCGTTGTGCTCTATCAGCGTAATGCGTGGCATAACTGAAGCTACCTTTGTCATTTGTTTTATGAATAAAATCTTCGGATTACATCCATTAATCGCCGGCGGCGAGTGCCTTGACCGGCCGTTGTTGAAGTCATTGTTATGGCACCCGATCGTATGTTAATAATGCCGTCGAAACAACCGCAAGCCTGCAAGTCTGCAAATGACGTGGACCACGCGACCGGTTGCAACTGCGCGCACATTCTGATTTTTGAAATCAAGGGGAGTTCAATGCAAAAAAATAACAACACAACACTCAGATCAAGGCTGTCCGGGTTGGCCCTGATCGCTGCGCTGGCGCTGCTGGTTGGCTGCGGTCAGCCCGATACGGATACCGTGCCGGCGCCTGCGTCCCCGGAGACTGCCTCAGAGACTGCCAATGAGTCGGCAATGCCAGCAGTGCTGGCAGACTTTTCGGAACTGACACCCGGATGGAACACCCTGCTGCCAGGCGGCGATACCATGTGTTCTGATGGTTCAGAGTACAAGTTTTTTGTAAAACAGGGCGACCCGCAGAAACTGATGTTTTATCTGGAAGGCGGTGGCGCGTGTTGGGACGGTGCCAACTGCGACACCGATCTGCGACCGAGCTATCAGGTCAATCTGGCCAATACTGATCCGTCACGCGCGCATGGCATTCTGGCCTTTGATCAGATGACCAACCCGTTTGCGGATTACACCGTGGTCTATGCCCCGTATTGCTCGGGCGATGTGCATCTGGGGGACACCGAGCAGCACCATGAAGCGCCCGCCCTGGAAGGCCATGCCGCGCATCCGGTGCATGTGCGGCATCGTGGTTGGGTCAACGGCCAGGCGGCGCTGCAGTGGACCTACGCACACGTGTTTGCACCGCAGCAGGTTTTTGTCACCGGCTCCAGCGCCGGCTCTATCCCGTCACCGTTTTATGCGGTGAAACTGGCTGAGCAGTATCCGGCCGCCGCGGTGACGCAGTTGGGTGATGCCTCCGGTGGTTACCGCGGGTTTGCCAATTTCAACCCCTATGAAATCTGGCATACCGATCGAGTTGTCGCCGATCTGACCCACATCAGCAGCATCCCGGCAGATCAGTTCAGTTTTCATCACCTGTACATTGCGGCGGTTCAGAAAAACGCCAATATCCGTTACGCCTCCTATGACAATGCCGAAGACGATGTGCAAAAGCAGTTCCTTGCATTAGGCGGCATGCCGGTTGAGTCACTGCAGCCCTTGCTGGAGCAGAATCTTGCCGAGATCAGCGCGGCAATCCCTGACTTCCGCTACTACGTTGCCGGCGGCAATATGCATACCATTCTGCTGCGCCCGGATGTGTATACCTACGAAGTCAACGGCACAAAGTTTGTCGATTGGCTGGCTGGTCTTGCCGCTGGCGCGCCAGTGTATAACGTCATGTGCGATGACTGCAGTGTGGCGCCAAGTGCTCCAGCAGCAACTGCCGGCGCGCAATAGTCATTCTTGAGCAGTACTGATCAGGGCCGCGGTTGCCCTGGTCAGTGTCTGCACAATCTCCGCATCAATTTTCACATCAGCCAACTCATCCGCGCGGGTTTTGCCGTGTGTCAGTATCAGCAGCGGTTTGTTCTGTGCATGTGCCTCACGCGCAAATCGAAATCCGGAATACACCATCAGCGATGAGCCGATGACCATCAGCGCGCTGCTGTCACTGAGCGCCTGAAAAACATCATTCACCCGATCACGTGGCACGTTGTCGCCAAAAAACACCACGTCAGGTTTGAGAATGCCGCCGCAAACCGGGCAGCCGGTGACCACAAAGTCATCAAAATGGATTTCCAGATCGGCATCGCCATCCGGCGCAGCACTCGCAGTCAGGCCGGCAAAAGCTGGATTTGCTGCCGCAAAACGTTGATGTGTTACAGCCCGCGACTCGCGCAGGCTGCACTGCATACAGATGACTTCATCGGCGCGCCCGTGCAGGTCAATCGCTGACTGGCTGCCAGCCTTTTGGTGCAGGCGGTCAACGTTCTGGGTAACCAGTTGGCTGATATATCCGTGTTGTTCCAGAGCAGACAAGGTGAAATGCGCTGCATTGGGCTGCGCGGTCTGCATCACCGGCCAACCGATCAAACTGCGTGCCCAGTAACGTTGGCGCAACTCATGGCTGCGCATAAATTCCTGATGCTGCACGGGCTGTTTACGCTTCCAGTTGCCGTCTTTGTCGCGGTAGTCAGGGATGCCGGAGCCGGTGCTGATGCCCGCACCGGTCAACACCAGTGCGCGCGGATGTTCAGTCATAAATTGCAGCAGCAACTGATGGCTGTGACTGTCAGAGGCTTGATGTACGAACTGATTCGATCGGTTTATCATGAATTGCCTTCAGTTGTTGGCGGCCGCTAAGGTATAACTGTCCAGTATCATGCCGCCAGTGTGTTTCAGGATGTTACCGTGCCTGAGTCTGCTGGCACTATGCCCACTCATTTAACCGAGGCTGTTATGACAATAAAAAGACCGGAATTTGCCCACTCATCATCATTGATGCACAAACTGCGGCTGACACTGTCGCTGGGCTTGCTGTCCTCTTTACTGGCGATGGGCGCCCATGCCCAGTCCGAACCTGCTGCCCGCTGGCTGGATCCGGCGCAGGACATGCAAAACCTGCCGCGCGATGCCGGTATTTTGTTCTGGTCGGGGGATCAGCAGATCGCCGGCTTCCGCAACATCGCGTTACTGAGCCCGGTGCGGCACATCAATCGGGGTGAACAGGTCAAGGCGTTGCCCGCCGCGCCTCGTGATCTGTCGAGTGTCTCTTATACCGTTGCGGGTCAGGACTACTCGCTGCAGGACTTTATGCAGCAGAACCATGTGGCTGGTCTGCTGGTGTTAAAAAACGGTGAAATTGCTCATGAAGCGTATGGTCTGGGTAACCGCGAAGACCATTTGTGGGTGTCATTTTCCATGACTAAATCCGTTGTCTCTATGCTGACCGGTGCGGCGATTGCTGACGGTTATATTGGCAGTGTGGAAGACATGGTCACCGATTACCTGCCACAACTCAAAGGTACCTCGTATGACAATGTGCGCGTACGCCACGTGCTGCAGATGGCATCAGGCACCGACTGGGACGAGAATTATGGGGATCCGCAATCGGATGTGGCGACTTCTCCGAACGATATGCTGGAGCTAGTGGCGTTTATGGGCAGCAAACCCAGAGTGGCTGAGCCCGGTGAACGTTTTAACTACAATACCGGCGAAACCAACCTTGCCGGCGCCATTGTGCGTGCTGCCATTGGCAACAATCTGGCCGCGTATCTGACAGAGAAAATCTGGAAACCCTACGGCATGGAAAGTGATGCCACCTGGATCAGTCATGGTCCTAATGCCGGTGAGCTTGGTGGATGCTGCATTTCCGCAACTCTGCGAGACTGGGGGCGGCTGGCGATGTTTGCGATGAGCAACGGGGTATTGGCAGACGGCACTGAAGTGCTGCCGCCAAACTGGATGCAGGACTCTACGCAGGCGTCACCGGCGAGTGCAAATTATGGCTATCTGTGGTGGCTCAACGGTGACGGAACTTACCGTGCCAGCGGCATATTTGGTCAGGGTATTTATTTCAATCCAGCCGACGATCTGATCATCGTTGTCCAGGGGGCTTGGCCACAGGCAACCGGTGCAGCGTTTGCGGCACACCGTGATGGGTTGTTCAATGCCGTTGCAAACCAGTTAAAGTGAGTAGAATCGCTACACTTTACGACTGACAGCCCGCCCGGCGAGTTACTTGGAGTGATCCGTTCTCGTGATGGCGCGTATAATTTCGCAGCATAGGCAAGAAGATTTTGCCATTTGCAAGAGCGAGTTAACGCGGAATCACAAGTGCGGATTTGCACACCAGGGTAGTTAATGTGAAAAAAATAATTTTGCCAGTCTTCATTCTGATCGCTGCAGTGGCAGTTTTTGTGGTGCTAGTCCGAACGCCCGAGCGACTCAGTGTGGTTCCACCTGAGCAGGCCGTTGCCAGTGTGCGCGTAGCGCCGGTGCGGTCAGAGACCATACAGCTTGACGTCAACTCACAGGGTCGTGTGCAGGCAAGCCGCCGTGTCAGTCTGTCGGCAGCAGCCACCGGTCCGGTGTCCTGGGTTTCCCCTTCTTTGCGAGCCGGCGGCTTTTTTGCTGCTGACGAAGTCATCCTGCGGGTGGACAGCAGTGATTACGAAACCGCACTTGAGCGTGCCCGCTCATCTCTGGCACAAGCTGAGACGGATGCTCGCCACGCCCGTGAAGAATTCGAGCGCAACAGCGCGCTGGCCGAACAGCGTTTGATCAGCGAGTCACAGGTGCGTGATCTGCAGCGTCAGGCTGACAACAGCGCCGGACGTGTGCGTGATGCTCAGGGCGCAGTCGCGCAGGCAGAGCTCGATTTGTCCCGCAGTGAAATCCGCGCCCCCTTCGACACCATTGTTGAGAGCACCAACATTGATCTCGGGCAGCACGTTGGCCGTGGCCAAGCCCTGGCGGTTCTGCTCAGCACTGACGAGGTTGAGGTGCGCCTTCCCTTAGCGGTGAGCCAATTGTCATATCTGGATATCCCCTTGGGTGCCCGCGGCGAGCTGCCTGAAGAGATCGCGCCGCTGGTGCGCATCAGCGGCAGACTGGGTGACAGCATTCAAACATGGGAAGGCAGGCTGGTGCGAATGGAAGCCAGCATCGATACCGCCAGCAACGCTGTGCAGGCCATTGTGCGTGTGGATCAGACCGCATCCGCCATTCCACTGCCGATCGGCCTGTACGTAGAAGCGGCAATTCAAGGGCGCAAGGTTGATAACCTGATTGCGCTGCCGCGCGAAGCGGTGCGAGGAAACAGCCGTGTTCTTGTTGTCGATACTGAGAACCGCATGTGGTACCGCGATGTAGACATTATGCGCCTCGAAAACGACAGAGTGCTGATTCAGGGTGGACTTGCGGATGGAGAACGCATTTGCATGTCGCCAATTCAGGCCGTTGTTGATGGCATGCGTGTCAACGTTGTCGACGACATTCCTGCCTTGGCGCGTGCTCAATGAAGCCTATTATTGCGTGGTTTGTTCGTAACACCGTCGCGTCCAATCTGCTGATGGTACTGATGATTGTGAGTGGGCTTATCGCCTACAGCAACACCCGTCAGGAGGAATTCCCCAACATTGAGACTGGCACTATCCAGATCAATATACCGTACCCCGGTGCTCCACCCCGTGAAGTAGAACAGGCTGTCTGCCTGATTCTCGAGCAGGCGCTGACACGTATCGAGAACGTTGAACGCATGACCTCGACTGCCCGTGAAGGCGCGTGCGCCGCCACCTTGCAGATGAGCGCCGGCACCGATATCAACCGCTCATTAAATGAAGTCAAAAGCGCCGTTGATGGTATTGCCAACTTTCCGATCGACATCGAACGCCCGATTGTTGCGTCCTTTGCGCCTTCGGGCACTGTTGCATCGCTGGCACTGGTAGCTGACACCGATGACCTGACCCTGAAGCAGGTTGCTGATGAAATACGGCTCGAACTGCTGGACCTGCCGGAAATTTCACGGGTGGAACTCAATTATGTAAGGCCTCTGGAGATCGCGGTTGAGGTTTCTGAGCTGACCTTGCGTCAGAACGGCCTGAGCCTGAGCCAGGTTGCTACCGCGATTGACCGCACCGCCATTGATGCCCCCGCTGGCACCCTGCGTACGCCGGGTGGAGATGTGTTGCTGCGTAGCATCGGGCGCCTGTCTACAGGTACGGAATACGAAGACATTATTATCCGCACCAATGCCGATGGTTCGCAGCTGCGACTCGGTGACATCGCTACCGTGAGAGACGGATTCCAGGAAGGATTTTTACGCGCCCGTGTTGATGGCGAAAATGCCGTCACCGTCGACGTCTACCGGGTTGGCGAAGAGGATGTGATCACGTCAGCTGAGGCGGTGCGCGAATATGCTGCCCAGAAACAATTTGAGTTACCACAAGGCATGGAGCTGAGCATCCTGACCGATGATGCGCGCGGCTTGCGTGAACGCATCGACACGGTTGCCAGTAATGCCTACTCAGGATTTGTGCTGGTGTTGATCGTGCTGGCGCTGTTTCTGCGTTTCAAAATTGCGATATGGGTGGCGGCGGGCATTCCGATAGGCATTTTTGGTGCGCTCGCAGTTTTCCCTACGCTTGATATCACCATCAGTTCAATTGCGATCATGGCGTTCATTCTGGTGCTCGGCATCATTGTCGACGATGCCATTGTGGTGGGTGAACGCGTGCATGTGCTTGAGCAAGAGGGGATGGGCCGGGAACAAGCAGCTATCGAGGGGACTTACGAGGTTTCCGTACCCGTCATTTTCGGCGTACTGACGACGGTCGCAGCGTTTTTGCCTTTATTGTTGTTGGAAGGGCCACTGGGTGGATTTTTTAGTGTAATCGGCGGAGTCGTTATCTTATGTCTGACCGCCAGTGTGATTGAGTCGCAGCTGATTCTGCCGGGACATCTGGCGCATCGAAGAGTTGCGCCGCATCCGCTGGAACGGTTGAAAATCATAAAAATCTGGCAAAAATTTCAATCCAAGTTCTCAACCGGCATGGAAAGTTTCGCTGCCAATGTTTATCAACCAGCGCTGCTCAAATGTCTCAAATATCGATACGCAACTTGGGCAGGTGCTACAGCTGTCATCATCATTACGGTCGGTTTGCTCGCCAGCGGCAGAATTGTGTTCCAATTTTTCCCGGCCGTGGAAGGTGACCGTATCTATGCCAGTCTGCAGATGCCGGAAGGGGTTGCCGTTGAGCTGACCGAGCGTGCTCTTGAGCGGCTTGAATCAACCGCCAATGAGCTGATTGCGGAGCTTGAGCAGGAATTAGCCGCACGTCAGGCATCCGAGGGTATCGAGACAATTGGCGTTGTCGAACGCACACTGACAACCTTGGGCGGGCGCGTTAATCGCGGCGGACCTCCGTCCGGACGCGGCAGCGTCGGTGGCAGTCATATCGCCGAAGTGGTCATGCTCCTGCACAGTTATGATGATAGAGGCCAGATCAGCGCCAATGAGATTCGTGATCGTTGGCGCGAAAAGGTTGGACTGATTCCGGACGCACTGGAGCTAACATTTGTGTCGGATTCCTTCTCAACAGGGCAGGCACTGAGCTTCCGTCTGGAGGGTCGTGATGAGGAAAGCCTGCAGCGTGTGACGGCCGAGTTGCGAGATATTCTGGCGCGCTACCCCGGGGTGTTTGATGTCTCGGATTCATTCCGGGCTGGCAAACAGGAAGTGCAGATTCAGCTGCTTGAGGAAGGCCGACTGCTGGGATTTACGCTTGACGATGTGTCCCGGCAAGTACGCCAGGCGTTTTTTGGCGCCGAAGCTCAGCGAATCCAGCGTGGCACTGACGAACTCAGGGTCATGGTGAGATATCCCGAAGACGAGCGCAGTTCTCTTGGCAATCTCGAAAATCTGATGTTGCGCACACCCAGCGGTGGGGAAGTGCCGTTGGCCAGCGTTGCAAGTATGTCCCTGGGCAACTCGTACTCAAACATCAACCGCGAAAACGGACGACGGGTGATCACGGTTAATGCTGACGTTAACAGAACAGTCAGTGCGCCAGAGGAGGTGACCCGCGAAGTTGTTGGTGGATTCCGCGATCGTTGGGCGTCCGAGTACGATGTGACGCTGGTGCTGGGTGGCGAGGGCGAGCAACGGAATGAATCACTGGGCGCGCTGTTCAGTGCCTATCCGCTGGCGCTGCTATTGATTTACGCACTCCTGGCCATACCGCTGAAGTCTTACACGCAGCCGTTGATCATCATGACAGTAATTCCGTTTGGTGCGATTGGCGCCATCCTCGGCCACTTCATTATGGGCGCAGAACTGGTGTTCTTTTCGATCATTGGCATGGTGGCGTTGGGAGGGGTTGTCGTAAACGCCAGTCTATTGCTGGTCGATTATGTCAATAAAGAGGTCGCTTCCGGGAAGTCATTAAATGAAGCGGTGACCAAGGCCGGTGTTGCGCGGTTCAGGCCTATCTTCCTGACAACGTTCACAACGTTTATCGGCTTGGTGCCGTTGATGTTCTCACCGACACCCGCTACTTTTTTTATTGTTCCAATGGCGATCTCGCTGGCGTTTGGTGTACTGTTCGCCACGGTCATCACCCTCTTCCTGGTGCCGGCTTTGTACATGGTTCTGTATGATTTTTCTCGTCACCATATTCTGGAAGAACAGGAATACGATGCTGAGCAAGAAGGCGCACGCCAAGCGCATGCAAGTGCGCAACTGGAGCGGGGGTCACACGTATAACGCAGCCTGCAAGGCAGCATCAACAGGTAGCACACGATGGAAAACACAGACGCTGAACTGAACCTTCATACACCGGGGTTCGCGCAAAGCGCTCTGTGTTTTTTCGGTAACCTGCTGATCATTATTGTTGGCATGTTTGTCCTCAAGGTCAGTCTGCACAGCCTGATGTTTTTGTGCCTGATCTGGACCGGGGCCCATGCGCGGGTTCTGGGTTATCACTACACCGACATCCGCGCCATGATGAGCGCGGGTATCACTCAGGCGCTCCCCGCCGTCTATATCTTTTTGCTGATCGGTCTGGTGATTGCATCCTTTATGCACAGTGGCACTGTCGCGTCGCTGATTTATCACGGACTTGACCTGCTCAGCCCATCGCTGTTTCTGGCCGCCGGACTTGTGCTGTGCAGCCTGATGTCGGTGGCCACTGGCACCTCTTGGGGAACCGCAGGCACACTCGGCGTTGTGCTGATTGGTATCGGTGGCGCCATGGGGATCCCCTTGCCTCTTGTGGCCGGGATGGTGGTGTGCGGCGCTACGTTCGGAGACAAACTCTCACCGGTGTCTGATACCACTAATCTGGCAGCGATGAGCGCCGGCACCAGTCTGTACCGACATATCGGGTCCATGCTCTACACCACCACCCCAGCGTTTGTGATCAGCTTGGTGATATTTTTATTTTTAGGCATACGGTTTGCCGGCAACACGCTGCCGGATGACGAGATCGCCACGATTCAACAGGCCCTGGCGGGTCAGTATCAGATGAACCTGTTGATTACCTTGCTGCCGCTGCTGTTGATGCTGGTGCTGAGTCTGAAACGCTATTCTGCAGAAATCAGTATGACCGCCAGTATCATGCTGGCCATGCTGATTGCCGTGTTGTATCAGGGCCAGCCAGTGACCGTGGTGATTGACGCTTTGTGGCAAAACACGCCCGGCAGCACCGGCATTGAAAGTCTCGACAGTTTGCTGGGCCGTGGTGGTATGTACAGCATGAGCTGGACCTTACTGCTGGCGCTGATGGCGTTGGCGCTAGGCGGCATATTGTTCAGGGCGGGATTTCTCCGCGCCTTACTGGCAGGTTTTATCTCACGGGTGCGCACGGTCACCGGCTTGATTGCCAGCACCATTGCCGCCTCGTTGGCGGGAAACATGGCGATGGGCGAGGCGTACATCAGTATTATTCTGAATTGTCAGTTGTTCGGCCGCGCCTACGATGACAAGAAGCTGGATCGTGCGGTGTTATCACGCTCTGTTGAAGAAGGCTCGACAATGACCACCGGTTTGATTCCCTGGACAACCGCCGGCGCCTTTTATGCGGCCACTCTTGGTGTGCCGGTGCTCGACTATCTGCCTTATGCTTTTCTGAATTATCTGAACCCACTGATTTCGATTGGCATGGCCGCCATGGGAATTGGTTTGTTGCGCAAAAAAAGACCGCCAGTTAATCAGGGAGACCACACGTGACCATGCAATCATTGTTATCCAGACTTGTTTTAACCGGCGCCATGATTGGCTTGATCCCGGCGCAGGGTGCGCATGCACAGTCTGATAGCGCATTGAAACAACCGGGCAACCCGCTGCTATACGCGCTGGCCTGGAAACAAACCTCGGCCGAATATCGTGCGCTGTACCATCAGGGTTTTAACATCGCAAGAATGCATGTACAAAACGCGCTTGCTCAACAACAACCCGGCGATAAACCGCTGGCCGTGATTACGGATGTCGACGACACCGTGTTGCATGTGTTGAGTTATTGGGGACACCTGGTCAACAGCAACAAAGACTTTTTTGAGGATGCAGTCTGGGATCAGTGGATTGGTCTTAACCTGATGTCCGCTGCGCCTGGTGCGCTGGAGTTTCTGCAATTCTGTGAAGCTAATAATGTCGACGTGTTTTACGTGACCAGTCGTGATCAGGGCGAGCCAACACTGTCGATTGCCTTGTCCAATCTGCGCTCGGTTGGCGCACCCTTTGTGGATGAGGAACACGTTACCGTGCTGCGTGAATCATCCAACAAAGAAATTCGTCAAAACGAAATTATGCAGTCGCACAATGTGGTGGTCATGCTTGGCGATAATCTGAATGACTTCCGTCGCAAGTACTATATTCGTGGTGATATTGACGGCCGAATCGCGGCGATGGAAGAGGACAAACATTTGTTTGGCATGCAGTATGTGATGTTCCCCAATCCCACCGATGGCCATTGGCTGGCGGCCATTTTTGGTGATTCAGAGCCACCCGCCTCCGCAGAAAATCGCGACATTCTGCGTGAAGCGGCAACACGCTCGGCGTGGGATGGTGAGCCCGCGCCCTGATGGTGGCGGCCTTGATTGATCTGCCATTGATTGCAGCTCTGTCGATTTTTGAGGCAATGACCGTAAAGCAAAATTAATGATTGACAGGTTTTGGATGGCAGGATTACTCTCAGATCCTGTTCAACTGAGAAGTAAAAAAGGAGGTGATCCAATGTCTAGTGGTATGTCTTCGGCTCAAGTGGATTTTGGTGTTATTGATGACGTGGGGACTTGCGCCCTGTAGCGTTGATAACTCGGTTCCATTGGAGCCATGCATCACGGAAAGGGAGCGAAAGCTCCCTTTTTTAGTTTTTGGATTTCAGTCAATAAATAAAAAAAACAGCCAAGAATTGCAGGGGGAAAACTATGAGCAGAATCGTTTATCTGAATGGAGAATACCTGGCACAGGCGGATGCAAAAATTTCCGTGTTTGATCGTGGGTTTCTGTTTGGTGACGGTGTTTATGAGGTCATCCCGATCATTCAGGGCAAGTTGGTTGATGAGGATTATTCTGTGCAGCGCCTGCGCCGCAGTCTGGCAGAAATTGAAATCAGCTGGCCCTGTTCTGAAGCAGATTATCTGCAGATGTTGCGTGAGTTGATCAGCCGCAACCAGGTGCAGGAAGGCATGGTTTACGTGCAAGTGACACGTGGCATTGCCGAGCGTGATTTTTCGTATCCCAAAAACGTTAAACCATCACTGATGGCCTATCCGACACACAAAGCCATTCTAAATAACCCGCTTGCAGAAACCGGTGTCAGTGTGGTTTCCACAGAGGATCTGCGCTGGAAACGCCGCGATATCAAATCGCTGAATCTGCTGGCGCAATGTATGGCCAAACAACAGGCCGCCAAGCAAGGTGCGTATGAAGCGTGGATGACGGAGGACGGTTTTGTCACCGAAGGCGGATCGTCCACGGCGTTTATTGTGAAGAACAACACCGTGATTACCCGCGCGCTGTCCAACAGCATTTTGCCGGGTGTGCGCCGGCGGGTCTTGGTTGAAATGGCAGAGCACGGCGGGTTTAAACTGGAGCAGCGCGCATTTTCCATTGCTGAAGCGATAGCGGCTGACGAGGCCTTTCTCAGCAACGCCAGCAGCCTGGTACTACCGATTGTCAGCGTTGACGGGCATATCATTGGTGATGGCAAACCTGGTCCGGTAACCCGTGATCTGCGTGCCCGGTACATAGCCGCGCTGTTAGCTGAGGCGTCGTCAAAGTAGGATAAGAAGCAAGCTGATAAAAAACGCCGTATGCCAAACGGCAATTGATACAAAAAAATAGTGATTAAAAAAAAGGATTGCCATGAACACATTAAGAACCGAAAAATTGTTTTTTGCCCGCGCGCTGGTGGCCACACTGGTGTTGTTACTGCCCTTGTCTCTGTTTGCTGAAGGCGGTCGTACGCCGCTGCGAGTGCAAAACGGCATTGTCACCAGTGCCTCGCGACTGGCCTCTGACGTGGGGGTGGATATCCTCAAGCAAGGCGGTAATGCGGTTGACGCGGCGGTTGCAACCGCTCTGGCATTGGCGGTCACCTGGCCCACCGCCGGCAATATCGGTGGCGGTGGTTTCCTTGTGTATCACGGTGATGATGGTCATGCCACTACGTTCGATTTTCGCGAAAAAGCCCCGCTGGCATCCACTGAAAACATGTTTATGGGCGCTGATGGTTTAAGTACCAACATGCAGCACCGTGGTTTCCTGTCGGTGGGTGTCCCCGGCACCGTCGCTGGTTTGTATCTGGCGCATCAGCGTCTGGGCAAGCTGCCCTGGGCTGACCTGGTGGCGCCATCAGTGGCACTGGCGCGTGATGGCATCCCGGTGACTTATGCGCTGTACAGCGGATTTACGTCCAACCAGAGTTTCTGGGATCAGTTTCCTTCATCGGCCGCGGTGTTTTTAAAAGCCGATGGCACGCCCTATGAATTGGGTGACACCTGGAAACAACCTGATCTGGCGCGCACGCTGGAGCGCATTCAGAACGAAGGTCGTGACGGGTTCTACAAGGGTGACAATGCGCGCAATCTGGCGGCATTTATGCACGCCAACGGCGGCATCATCACGGAGGAAGATCTGGCCTCTTATGAAGCCGTTGAGCGCGAACCCGTGCGGGGCACCTATCGCGGATACGAGATTGTCAGCATGCCACCACCCAGCTCTGGCGGCATTGGCATCATCCAAATGTTGAATATTCTGGAAGGTTTTGATCTGGCCGCCGCGGGGCATAATTCTGCGCAGTATTTACATCTGCTCGCCGAATCCATGCGTCGCAGTTACGCGGATCGCGCTGAGTTTCTGGGTGACCCGGACTTTAATGCGGACATGCCTGTCAGCCGTCTGATCAGCAAAGAACATGCGGCGTCACTGCGCGCAACCATTGACCCAACTAAAGCGTCTATCAGTGACGAAAGTGCCTTCGGCAACATTTACGAAAGTGAAGAGACCACACACTTTTCCGTTGTTGATAAAGACGGCAACATGGTGTCGCTGACCTACACACTGGAGAACGGTTACGGTTCACGGATTGTTGCCGAAGGCGGCGGGTATTTGCTGAATAACGAGATGGGCGATTTTAATCCGGTGCCGGGTGTCACTAATCGCAATGGTCAGATCGGTACTCCGCCAAATCTGGTGGCACCACAAAAACGCATGTTGTCCAGCATGTCACCCACCATTGTCGCCAAAGACGGCAAGCCGGTACTGGCAATTGGTAGCCCGGGCGGGCGCACCATCATCAACACTACCCTGCAGGCCATCGTCAACGTCATTGATCACGGGATGAATGTGGCTGAAGCCGTCGAAGCGGGCCGTATCCATCATCAGTGGCTGCCCGATACCACCAGCATGGAAGGTCGTATGTTCTCGCCAGACACCATCCGTTTGTATGAAGCCATGGGACACACCACCAGTGTGCGTGGTAATCAGGGCTCGGCGATGGGTATTTTTATCGACCGTGAAACGGGTTTGTTCCACGGCGCGGCGGATTCGCGTGCGGGTGATGGGGCGGCCGTGGGGTATTAATCAGGTTTGACATGGTCAGCATAAAGTCCTAGATTGTATACATTAAATGGGATAAATCGATGTAATGTAACTATTTTAGGGCTTTGTATATGGTAAAAATTACTGCATCTGCCATGGCCGAAGAGATCGGAGAGCGTCTCAGGCAAGCACGTCTCAATCAGGATCTCACACAAGCAGATGTAGCTGTTCTTGCGGGTGTCGCGCGTAAGACAGTACTTAATGCTGAAAAAGGTAAGGTGCAGCTGGACATATTGATTGCGATTATGGGGACGCTGGATTTAACGGATCAGTTAGACCTGTTTCTTCCCAAACAGGCAATATCACCGCTGCAGCTTGCGAAATTACAAGGTAAGAAGCGACAGCGAGCATCAGGACAACACCGCAGCCCCGGTGAGGACACGCCAGAATGGTAATGGAGGTTATCAACGTTACCTATGATGGTCATGAGGTTGGAGCGGTTAGCTTTGATACCCTCAAGGGCATAGCCGCGTTCGAATATGCCCCTGATTTTGTGAGTCACGGCATCGAACTGTCCCCAATCAAAATGCCATTGTCGACGCGCATTTATAGCTTTCCAGAGTTAGATTTTAATACCTTCAAAGGACTGCCCGGGCTCATTGCGGATTCTTTACCCGACGACTTTGGTCATGCGGTGCTCAATGCATGGGTAGCGGGGCAAGGTCGTTCACCGGATGACATCACGCCACTCCAACGGCTTCAATTTACTGGCAAACGAGGTATGGGGGCCTTGGAGTATGCGCCAGCAACACAATTACGCAGCCTGAATTCATCAGAGCCAGTCGACATCCAGGCACTGGTGGCCATCGCACAAGAAATTCTGGATTCTCGTGGCCAGTTCAGCGTTGAGTTAAATCCACAGGGTCGGGAAGACCGCGCTGCCATGATGTCTTTACTCTCTGTGGGCATGAGTGCAGGTGGGGCAAGGCCCAAAGCGGTATTAGCCTTCAATGAAGACTTTACGCAGGTTCGCTCTGGACAGGTAAGCGTACCGGATGGGTTTACTCATTATCTGATGAAGTTTGATGGCGTGAGTGAGCACAATATAAATCAAGAAACCTTCGGCGATCCTCTCGGTTATGGTGCGATGGAATTTGTCTATCACCTGATGGCCAAAAAATGCGGTATTGACATGATGCCTTGCAAATTACTTCAAGAAGGCAATCGACGACATTTTATTACTCAACGATTCGACCGGCTTAACAACAAAAAAGTCCACGTACAAACGCTAAACGGCATAGCTCACATCGACTATAAAAAGCCTGGCTCGTTCTCGTATGCTGAATTGTTTAGCACAGCCAGGCAGCTTAAACTTTCTGCGCCTGACGCAGGGCAACTACTAAAACGCATGACATTTAACATCATCGCGCGCAATCATGACGATCATTCTAAAAACATCGCCTTTGTTCTCAAAAATGACAAGTGGACACTGGCGCCTGCGTATGACCTGGTCTACAGCTTTAAACCGGGTAGCAAATGGGTCAATAGCCACTGGATGAGCCTCAATGGGAAAAGAGACAACTTCAGTCGCTCGGATTTTTACAGTCTGGAAAAACTCAGCCCACTGTTTAGCAAACGAAAGATTGACGACACTATTGATGAAACTATCGAACATATTTCCAGTTGGCATCGACTCGCAGAAGAATGGCATGTGCCCAACTCCTTGATTAAGGAAATAAACAACAATCTCCGTATGGATATTTAGATACGCTTGGGCGATATGTGCTCCCGTTTATTGGCTCAGCCCTTGAATCCGCGCCCTACCAGATACACCTCGCGCGAACGTGCCCGTGACGCATCCGGTTTGCGCACCACCACCTTGTCAAAACTGGTGCGCACATCTTTCACGTAGTCATCATAACCTTCACCGTGAAATACCTTGGTGACAAAATTGCCGCCGGGTTTTAACACCTGGCGTGCCATATCAAGTGCCAGTTCTACCAGATACATGGAGGAGGCCTGGTCGGCGGCATCCACCCCGCTGATGTTAGGGGCCATGTCTGACATCACCAGGTCGGCCTGCGCCCCGCCGAGCTTTTGCATAATCTGGTCGAACACGGCCTGATCGGTAAAATCCCCCTGAATAAAGTCGACATCGGCAATGGAGTCCATGGGCAGAATGTCCGAGGCAATCACGCGTCCTTTGGGTTCAACCAGCGGCGCAATCACCTGCGACCAGCCGCCGGGTGTTGATCCCAGATCCAGCACCAGCATGCCGCGCTGAATCAGGCGATCTTTTTCGATGATTTCAATGAGCTTGTAGCTGGCGCGCGAACGGTAACCGTCAATTTGTGCTTTTTTGACGTAGGGGTCGTTGACGTGTTCATCCAGCCAACGTTTGCTGCTTTTGGAGCGGGCCATGGTCGAGATATGTCCTGGGGGCCAGTAATGGCGCGGTTGACGGTGTGGGTGACTTTGCAAGGTCAAAAGCATACCATACCGGCCTGACACAAAACCTGAGCAAGACTTCCCGCCAGGTCAGGTACATAAACCTCTGCCGGGGACACCGGCCAGGATTCGCAAGCATGATTCGCATCACCGAGCTGGCGTTGCCACTTGACCATCCCCCTGAAGCCTTGCGCCCCACCATCACACGCCGGTTAGGTATTGCCGACAAAGATCTGATCGACTTTACGGTGTTCAAGCGCAGCTACGACGCCCGCAAGAAGAATACCGAAATCACTTTTGTTTACATCATCGACCTGTCTGCCAATAACGAGCCGGCCATTCTGGCGCGTCTGGCGGGTGATGCGCATATCCGTCCGGCGCCAGACACGGGCTATTACCCGGTCGCATCAGCGCCGGAAGACCTCACTGAGCGGCCTGTGATTATCGGTTTTGGTCCCTGTGGATTGTTTGCCGCGCTGACCTTGGCGCAGATGGGATTTAAGCCCATTGTGCTGGAGCGCGGCCGCGAAGTCCGCCAGCGTACCAAAGACACCTGGGCGTTATGGCGCAAGCATGTACTGACCGCGGAATCTAACGTGCAGTTTGGTGAAGGCGGCGCCGGGCTGTTTTCAGACGGCAAACTCTACAGCCAGATCAAAGACCCGAAATTTTACGGTCGCAAAGTTATGCAGGAGTTTGTGCGCGCGGGTGCACCCGACGAGATCCTGTATGTCAGCAAGCCGCACATTGGTACCTTCCGCCTGACCGGCGTGGTCTCTGCCATGCGTGAAGAAATCCGTGCGTTGGGCGGGGAGGTGAGATTTGAGACCAAGGTCAGTGACTTTCTGATTCGGGATGGCCGCATGCAAGCTGTTGTCCTGGACAATGGCGAACAGATTCAAAGCCGCTATGTGGTGTTGGCGCTCGGTCACAGTTCGCGTGATACCTTCCGGCAGTTACACACCCGTGGTGTGTTTATGGAGGCTAAACCTTTCGCCTTGGGTTTTCGTATCGAACATCCGCAGTCTCTGATTGATAAAGCCCGACTGGGCAAGTACGCGGGACACCCGGCGCTGGGGGCAGCAGATTACAAGCTGGTGCATCACGCCAAAAATGGCCGTGCGGTCTACAGCTTCTGTATGTGTCCGGGCGGCACCGTGGTGGCAGCAACCTCAGAAGCGGGGCGAGTAGTCACCAACGGCATGAGCCAGTATTCGCGTAATGAACGCAATGCCAACGCCGGCATCGTGGTGGGCATCAGTCCGCAGCAGGATTTCCCGGGCGGTCCGTTAGCAGGTCTGGCTTTGCAGGAATCTCTGGAGTCGCATGCCTATGTGTTGGGTGGCCGTGACTACTGCGCGCCGGGACAATTGGTGGGTGATTTTATTCGCGCACAAGCGTCCAGCGAATTGGGTGATGTTGAACCCTCGTACAAGCCTGGTGTAAAACTGGGTGACCTGGCCACCGCGCTGCCCGCCTATGCCATTGATGCCATCCGCGAAGCGCTGCCGGTGTTTGGTCGGCAGATCCGTGGGTTTGACCGCGACGATGCGGTGCTGACTGGCATTGAATCGCGCACTTCATCGCCGCTGCGCATCACCCGCGACAATCAACACCTGCAAAGCCTGAACAC
>CALQJO020000048.1 GCA_943330915.2 Rhodoferax sp. OV413
CCCACGTGCGGATCAATTTGTCCCGGAGGCATACGCTTGGTCATCATCACTTCGCGAATCATCGGGCTCCAGCCTTGAACCATGGCGTGGCTGTTCAGCGCAAATGGCGCAATGCCGCCTTCGCGGTGACAGCTGGCGCAGTTTTCAGCGATGATCGGAGCAACATCTTTCTCGTAGGAAACGGCTGAAATGTCACGCTCGGGATAGCTTACGGGAGTACCCTGCGTTTCTACCAGGGCATAGGTGACAGGATCACCGGCTGCAACCTGAGCCAGCGCATCGTTAAGCGGCATCCCTGCATCACCTCGGTAGATCACCCGAAACGACTTTGGATCATAAATCACCGCTTCGCCGATAAATTCAATGCCAATTGACTCTGATACGGCCTGCACATCGTCGATCAGCACTGGAATCTCAGTTCCCATGGCGGCAACGTCAGCAGCAACCTCAGCACGATCCTGGCCCAACGGGTTAATCATCATAAAGACGATACCCTGTGACTCATACCGGGCCTTCATACGCTCAAAATTTGCCAGCGCCTCGCGGGTCTCTTCAGCGCCATTGCCTTGCACAAGAAATGCAACGGCTTTGTTGTTGTCATACCAGGCCATGTGGTGGAAGTAACCTTCCTGATCCAGCAAGGCGAAGTCGCCTACACGCTCATCAGCTGCATGACTGGTGCTTGTTGCAACGGCCATGGCCAGTGCGGACAAGGTCAATCCCGCAGTTGTTTTGCTCTTTTTCCGCAACCAACTGATCATATAAACCTCCAAATCGTTTGAATTACTACACTACTTAATTAATTTATACCGGACAAAAAAAATTCAGGTCGCTGCTAAGACCTGTCCATCAACAGAATTCTTTTGTTATACGCACTTGTTTATCAATCAGGGAACAGGCGATGAGGTGATGATTAAAGCTTACCCCGTTCAAGGCTGGATCGTAGCACTGCATAACTTTAAGTCAATGTGCCAAAAGCAAATTACTGCCAAGTTCGGCAAAATGACTTGAGTCTGCGACAAGCACCTTAACTCAGCAATGCAAACAACGCATTGTGCAGACTTTTGCGAAACTCGTCTTCCGTATGAAAACCACACAGAAACCCCTGCAGCAGGTGGTAGTAGAGCGCAAATGCGCTCCACGCCATGGTGCCGGTGTACATTTCTTTGCTGACACGCTTGTCCCTGCGCGCGCGCTCGATCAGTTTCATCAGTTTGGAGTAGGTGCTTTTTGTGATCTGATCAATATCCTGCCGCCGCTGCTCGGTGGTTGAGAAGGACAATTCCTTCAAAACCGTCCTGGACAACACCTGGTCATGGGCGTGGTAACGGATGTGTACATCAAAAAACACCATCAACTGATCAAGCAAAGGCGCATCCGCGGGAATGCTGGCATAAGAGGTCTCGATCATTCGGAGAATGTCGTCCTTGAACACCATGACCAGCAGGTCTTCTTTACTCTTTGCATACAGGTACAGAGTGCCCAGACCAACGCCAACCTCTGCGGCGATATCCTGAATGGTGGTATTACTGAAGCCTTTATTGATGAACAGGTCTCTGGCTGTAGCAACAATACGCTGCAACCGGATGAGCTTTTTGCGCTCCCTCAGTCCCATTGAGGCAGTATTGGTATCGTCTTTCGCTGGCTGACCTGACATGTGCTCTTTACCCATTCGTTAACATCACTGCAAGCGCCCGCAGATTAACATAATCGACTATGGCACAATAACTACCAACTCCCCCTACCCGGATTCTGGCTCGACATGACCGACAACAGTTTCAGACCTCAACATAACGTCAATGCGCTGCTGGCCGGCGCCAAACAACCGGTGACTTTGTTTACGCTGTCCTGGTGCTCGTACTGCCACGCAGCTAAACAACTGCTGAAGCAGTTGAATATCCCTTTTCACCTGATTGAGCTCGACTCCGGCGAGTATCGAGAACCTGCGCTGAATCAGCATCTGCGCAAGGAGTTGCAGCAACTGACGGGCAGTAACACCTTGCCTCAGGTATTTATCGGCAAACAATCGGTTGGCGGATACACTGATACCCAGGCGGCACTGAAAAGCGGCTTACTTAAAAAAATGCTGGAACCTTACCAAATCAGCTTGCCCGGCGGGTCGAGCAAGTAACACAGGAGACACCAATATGCTGGCAGCCTTTGTGGGCGCAGTTCACCTGTTGCTGTTACTGGCCGTGCTGGTGGGTGTTATGGTGATTCTGCTCGCCAGCGCCGACGAGATATCCGTGCAGGATCTGCTGGCACTCAACCGCGTTTATGCGCTCACTGCGATTGCCATGATTCTGCTCGCGATTGCAGGCACAATTTTGTGGTTCTGGGGGGCTAAACCTTCTACTTTCTACACCAATAACCCGGTGTTTCATGCCAAGCTGGGGCTGTTTGGGTTGATGCTTTTATTATTCGCTCATAACGGCTATCGAGTTTATCGTTTAACCCTTCAACACCCTTCTGACACTGGAACAGCAATCGCGCTCAGCAAAAATCTGCGTCGTCTTCAAAAGGCGCTTATTCCACTGCTGATAGCCATTCCGGTGCTGGCTTATCTGATGGCCCGCGGCATAGGCCACTGAGAACTCAGGACCTGCTCAGGACAACAATCGCTGCAACCACATTGAAATGTCGCGTATCTCTTGTGGACAAACAGAATGCGGCATCGGGTAACTGTGGTATTCAGGCTGATAACCCAACTCCCGCAATGCCGTCTCACTTTGTTTTCCAAGTGATTCGTCGACCACTGTATCCTGGCTGCCATGACAGATCAGTACAGGCAATGTCTGATTTGCGTCACTCACCGTGACACTATCGGCGGTTGGGAAATAGCTGGATAAAGACATCACGCCTGCAAGAGGCAAGGGACAACTCAGCGCAGCCTCAAGGACAACAGCGCCCCCCTGAGAGAATCCGCCCAGAATTATGCGACGCGAATCAATACCCGCTTCTTGCTGCTGACTGACAAAGGCATGCACGGCAGCCGCAGAGCGACGCAACTGCACATCATCTACCCGACGGCTGACGTCAGCCTGCTTGATGTCATACCAGGCAGGCATGATGTATCCGCCATTAATGGTGACGGGTATGGAAGGAGCATGCGGAAAAATAAATCGCACTGACATTGATGATGGCAGTCGCAACTCAGGCACAATCGGCGCAAAATCGTTGCCATCGGCCCCGAGACCGTGCAGCCAGATCACAACAGCATCAACCGGTTTATCGGAGCGGGTTTCGCGGATTATGGCGGGCAGCAACAAGGTCATGATTTTCCTGAGCGATAAGTAAATAGTGCGTGATTATAATAACAAGATGGCCCCTGTAAACAGGACTGACAAACATGAAAACTCAGCTCAAACTGCAATACTGCAAAACCTTAAGCACAGGTCTGCTCACCTTCTGGTTACTGAGCCTCTCTCTGTTGTCTGCGCCGGCAACTAGCCTGGCACAAGCCTTTGACGCCGCCGCTCTTGCTCAAAGTCTGCGCGGCATCGATCGCGATATTTCAGATCGTATGCGTGACGCTGACCGCAAACCGGTTGAAGTTCTGCAATTTCTGGGTCTTGAACAAGGTATGTCGGTGCTGGATGTTTATGCCGCTGGGGGCTACTACACATTTGTGATGTCACGAGCGATCGGCGACCAAGGTACTGTGTATGCGCAGAATTCACCTACCGCTTCACGTTATGACCAGGATCGCACTGACATGACTCAGGGCGAAGCGTTGGAAGGCAAGATCCGCGATGGCAAACTTGAGAATGTAGTGCTGATCCATCAACGCATCAGCGAAACCGGGCTGGCAGATGCTTCAATCGATTTTGTTATGGTCTCGCAGATATTGCACGATTATTACAATCGCAGCCCCGGCGCAGCCCACGAGCTGCTCACTGAACTCTACCGGATTGTAAAACCGGGCGGAATTGTTGGCATTATTGATCACAGCGGTACCGCTGAGAACGACAACAACCGTTTGCACAGGATGCAGAAGTCCCAAGCCTATGATGCGGTCAGGCGGGCTGGTTTTATACTGGAGGCAGAAAGTGATCTGTTGTCTAATGCCCGCGACAATCCTCGCCGATCTATTTTTGATCCCGCGTTGAATCGCGGCACCGATCAATTTCTTTTACGACTACGCAAACCGGACGCCTAAAAATGGATGATGTAATTGAGTTGTTACGCGAAAAAAATGAACCCATTTCTGTGCCTCTGGATTTGCCTGACGAAGACCTGCTGGTCGAAATCGAGGAGCAGCTGCTGATGGCACTGCCCGATGACTTGCGTGAATATCTGCTGGACGCCAGTGATGTGGTCTACGGCACGCTTGAACCCGTTACTGTTGCTGATCCGCGTTCGCATACCTATCTGCCGGAAGTGGCAGCACAGGCATGGAATGATGGCATGCCTCGCCACCTGATCCCCATCTGCCAGCTTGGTGACGGCTATTACTGCATTGGCGAAGAGGGAGATGTGCACTACTGGAACGGTTTAAAACTGGGCAAAGATCCACAAGGCTACAAAGAATGGGCCAATATGGCCGAGTGGATCCGAGACGTCTGGCTTCAGGAATAAATCACCACTGACCGATAGCGGAATTCTCGGCCTTGAGCAAGGTTTCCTGCGCATCGGCTGGCAACAGGAAACCGTCAGCCACATTCTGCTCAACAACCTGCCGCACCGCATCGATATAACTTTGCCCTGTTGGATAAAGCATTTTTAACAAGTCTGTTGCAAATGGCTCGTGAGAGCCATACAGGCGACAGAACGATTCGCCAGTATTGATGCCGGTATTGGTGGCCGTGGGTACTGCGTGTTCCGCCAGACGGATACCCCCCAGAACATTTCCATATGGGTCACGGGCAAAGCTCACAGGCGCTGTGGTCTGAGCAAGCAGCATGGCGGGCGCCTGGGGTGGGGGAATGTCCTCTGAGATCCACAGCATCAGGTGTTCAAACGCTGCATTCATGACGTGCCTGAAAGGCACATGACTGTAGGTTGGGCGATCACAAACCGGGCTGCGCGGCTGCGGGTCTGTCAGAACTCGCCCCTCTTCCAGCGCGGACATCATGGCGAATTCCAGTTCAAACGGCACATCTACATGCGAAGTACCAGCGACCTCCCAGTGTCTGAAGTTGTTGGAGTCTGGTTGTGGTGTTGCGGCACGGCTGACCATGTCTGTTTCCGCCATCACTCTGAAAATCTTGATAGGCTGATCATCGCGGATGCGTCCACCACCGCCATGAACCATAAATCCGTCGTAAACCGGATCCAGCCCGTGAATGTTGTTGATATAGATGCCCAGTCGGCTGGCCGACTGTGAATGGCCGGTGGCAATAATCATTGAGGGACGCAGCCCCGAGAGCACGTCTGGCGCGCCTGCCTCCAGAGTCTCGCCCTCGCGGGTTACTGCCTTGGCGACTGCACTGAAGATATCGTAGGACAACGCATCATCGGTGATCATGCCTGCATGGGTGACGTCCAGATCGCCATATCTTAGGGCGCTCCACTCGCGCAGATGATTGACGCCGACGCGCTGAGCGGACACCGCAATAAAGGCATACCCCTCACGCATCAGATGAGCACCGGATTGCCACCAATCAATGTCCAGATCGCGGCTGGCGGTGACGTTGTTCCACTCAACAATCAGCGTTCCGTTAAAGTGAGAGGCATCTGCCGGGCGGCGCACAATAAAGCGTGTTTTGTAGGCATGGCCGCTGTCGGTGATTTCGCCGGTCTGCAACTCGGTCGTGGTGTACCGGTTTGCTGTGCCTTCAATAAAGTACTCTTCCTCGATGTAGTTTATCCCCTCAACAACAATAGCATTGGGATTGAGCTGGCTGTTGCGACCGGGGTCGCCATGCGCGGCAGCCGGGACAGGCCCTGTCACCTGAGCAGGCGGCACCTGCGCAAACGCGGCATTGCCGAGAAGCAGAGAAATCATCATAACCAGCGCCGGAAATATCGCCCGCCCAGCCATGCAGGACTGCATAGAATTGCTGATGTCTGTTGTCGTCATTATTGTTATTCCTATGCCTTAAGTGTTTGTTCCGAGTCACAGAATCGGGTCAGGCTAGCGCGCTGCTCAGCATTTAAACGCAAACCTGATTTGGTGCGGCGCCACATGATGTCTTCGGCCGTCTGCGCCCACTCCTCGCGCATCAGGTATCTGACTTCACATTCGTACAAATCTGCGCCAAAACACACACCAAGATCATCAAGCGTTTTTGCATCTCCCAGCACGACACGGATGAGGGTGCCGTAGCGTTTAATCCATGCCTCCAGCAGATCAGTGTCAAGCCATGGAAATTCAGCCGCAAGATCAATCAGCAACTGCTGTTGCGACTCAAAATCCCCTCCTGGCAATCGAGCCTCCAGGGTCCATTTGCGCGCCATGTCAGGGAACACCACACGCAGTTGATCCATGGCTGATTCGGCCAAGCGTCTGTAGGTGGTAATTTTGCCACCGAACACGGTTAACAGTGGCGCGGGCGAGCGACTGAGTTCCAGCGTGTAATCTCTCGACACTTTGCTGGCATTCTCGTCTCCATCATCAATCAACGGCCTTACGCCGGAAAAGTGATGCACAATTTGTGATGCATCCGGCACCTTTTTAAAATAGCTGTTGGTGACGCTGAGTAGATAAGTGATTTCGGCAGGGGAAATTGCTGCTGCTGACGGATCGCCGGTGTAGTCTTCCTCAGTAGTTCCGATCAACGAATACTGCTTCTCATAAGGAATGACAAACACCACCCTGCCGTCGGGGTTCTGCAGAATATAAGCCTCCTCACCCTCGTACATTCGGGGCACAATAATGTGCGAACCTTTTACCAGTCGCACATCCGCGGGCGGTGTCTGCGGCTGCAACTGACGGCCCAGCTTGCCAACCCAGGGGCCGGTCGCATTGATAACACAACGTGCTTTGACCTTCTGCTCCTGACCGCTGTTGATATCCCGCAATGTGGCCGTCCACACCATTTGTTTGCTGACGCTGTCGAGTGATGCGTCGATATGCTCACATACGGTTCGGGGCATGATACTGGCACCATGATTTTGGGCTTGCATGGCATTCAGCACCACCAACCGCGCATCATCAACCCAACAATCTGAGTACTCAAAACCCGCCTCAAACTCAGACTTCAACGGATCGGTATGCTCGAACTTCAGTCCGTGTGATGCCGGCAGACTGACACGCTTGCTTAAATGATCATAGAGAAAAAGCCCCGACCGTATCATCCATTGTGGTCTGAGTGCTTTGTGGTGGGGCAATCTGAAGCGTAGCGGCCAGACAATGTGCGGCGCAGCGTGTAGCAATACTTCTCGCTCTGCCAGCGACTCGCGCACGAGGCGGAACTGGTAGGTTTCAAGGTAGCGCAGCCCACCGTGGATCAGTTTAGTGCTCGCTGACGACGTAGCGCCTCCCAGGTCACCGCGTTCGCACAAAACAACGGAAAGTCCGCGACCGGCGGCATCGGCAGCAATGCCCGCACCATTCACACCGCCACCTATCACCAGAAGGTCTATCATGAAAAGCGTCACCGACATATCACGTAATTCGAATATTCAACTTACCAAAACAGCTTGCCAGTATTGACAGCCAACTGGCAAGCTGCGCGATGGTAACATGTGCTTTAAAAATGGAAATCAACAACAAAATCATGCAGCAGTTTTTACTTGCCATTGATCAGGGTACGACCAGCAGCCGTGCCATTGTTTTTTCCCGGGACGGCAAACGATTGGGTGTCGGCCAACGGGAATACGCGCAACATTTCCCCCATGAGGGCTGGGTCGAACATGAGCCCGAGGATATCTGGCAAACCACCCTGTTCAGCTGTCGTCAGGCACTAACTGAGGCAGGCATTGGCGCCGACATGATTGCCGGAATTGGCATCACCAATCAACGCGAAACTACTGTGTTGTGGGACCGTCGCACGGGCAAACCTGTGTACCGGGCAATTGTCTGGCAGGACAGGCGAACCTCGGCCTGGTGCCAGCGCCTACAGGAGCAACTAGAGCAGCAGGGCCGCGAAAACTTTATCCGCACTCGCACCGGACTGCTGCTTGACTCCTATTTCTCTGCCAGCAAAATTCGTTGGATCCTGGATCATGTGCCTGGTGCCGCTCAACTGGCACACGAGGGCCATTTGGCTTTTGGCACCATTGACAGTTTTCTTCTTTGGAAACTGACCGGCGGAAAACGCCACTGCACTGACGCCAGCAATGCGTCTCGAACCTTGCTGTTTAACATTCACACTCAAGCCTGGGACGCGGACTTACTCGCACTGTTTGATATTCCGCCGGGTTTGCTGCCAGAAGTACTGGACAGCGCAGCCGATTTTGGCAAAACCGACGCTGATGTGTTTGGTGCATGCATACAGATTGGCGGGATCGCCGGCGACCAGCAGGCCGCTGCCTTCGGCCAGGCCTGCTTTCAAACAGGCATGACCAAAAGCACCTATGGCACCGGCTGTTTTATGTTGGTGAATACCGGCAGCAAGGTTATAGAATCCAGACATAACCTGTTAAGCACCGTGGCTTGGCGTTTAGACGGAAAACCAACGTATGCGCTGGAAGGGAGTATTTTTATGGCGGGCGCAACCGTGCAATGGCTGCGTGACAAACTGAATTTTTTTGCCAGCAGTCACGAAACCGAAGCGATGGCCGCACGCGCAAGATATGCCGACAGTGTTATGTTTGTTCCTGCGTTTACCGGATTGGGAGCACCTTGGTGGGATTCAGAAGCGCGTGGCGCTATTTTTGGGCTGACACGCGACACCGGATTAGAAGATATTGTCACTGCAGCACTGCTATCGGTCTGTCACCAGACCCGCGACCTAGTTGAAGCAATGGCGGCTGACGGTCTGCAACCGGTTAGGATCCGCGCCGACGGGGGCATGGCTGCAAACAACTTTGTGATGCAGGGACTTGCCGACCTCTTGAACTTGCCGGTAGATCGCCCGCAATTGACCGAAACCACAGCATTTGGCGCGGCATGCCTAGCAGGCCTTCACTGTGGCTTGTATGCATCAACCAGTGATATCGCAGAGATGTGGAAGCTCGATCGCACCTTCTTGCCCTCTGCTGACGAAAAATGGCGAGAACAACAGAAATCACGCTGGCTCGATGCGGTCAGCCGCACACGAAGTAATCGCACAGGATCCTGAATGAAAGATAACCCTGTTGTTCAGCGGCTACATCTGATCCGCCATGGCGAAACCAATTGGAACAAAGAAAAGCGCGCCCAGGGCCAGATGGAGTCAATACTCACCAGCGAGGGCATCGCTCAAGCGCGCATCCTTCGTTCACGATTGAATGACTCAGGCATAAGCAAGGTCTATTGCAGCAGCAGCGTCCGCACACGACAAACCGCTCAGATAATATTTGAAGACTTATCTGAACAGATTATTTATTGCGATCAGTTGCGTGAAATATACATGGGCTCATGGGAAGGCAGGTTGTATTCAGACATACAGGAATCAGATCCTGCGAGATTTTTTGCGTTCTGGAATCAACCGGACGCTTTTAATCTGGCGGGAGCGGAGACCTTTGCGGAAGTTCAGAAGCGTGCAGTACAACGGTTATCGTTGATACTGGCGGAAAGCGCAGACAACCAAGACATCGCACTGGTAAGTCACGGAGTATTGATCAAAACACTGCTGTGTGATGTTGAAAGCAGAAATTTAAGCAAGCTCTGGGGCGCCCCCGCGATGCATAATTGTGCGCGCAGCATTATCAACATCTACGCTGATGGTTCGCGGCGCATCAGCGTGTATTCCGATCAACCTTATGAGCATCAATAATAACCATCACGGCTAATACCCGGAAAAACGAGAGCAGCAGCATGGACAACAGCAACCAGGACAAATTTAAACTATTACTCACCGCGTTAACTTTTATTGCGGGTGCCGCGGGTGTCGGCCTGGCACTTTTTGCACTCGCAGCCCCGATGGGCGTCTGGCTGGGTATGTGGAATTTTTCACAAGGCTTCGGCATGCTCCGCGGCGCACAACCCTTTGTCGCGTGGATTACTTACGGCTGTATTGCCATCACCGTGCTGTTGCTTGCGCTTGGCCGACGGGCGCGTTTGGAGAACTTGTCCCGAATGCTGTCAATTGCAGGCGCTGCGACTCTGGCAGCCGCCATTGCCTGGTATATTCCGCAGTCCTATCTACCAGGCGAAGGTCAGACAATTCCTCCGATACATGACATCAGCACTGATCTGGTCAATCCTCCAGCATTTATTGATGTGTTGCCTCTCAGAGGAGAAAACTCAAATCCAACTGTCTATGGCACAGGTAACCGCAACATGACGCCCGAGGAGCATGCTCAGCGTCAAACAGACGCCTATCCCGACGTGGTCACTCAAGTTTTCAACGAACCCGCGTCTGCCGTGTTTGAGAGAGCACGAGCAGCTGTTGATACGCTGGGCTGGGATATTGTTGCCTCGGCTCCCGAACAAGGCCGAATTGAAGCAACCGATACCACCTTCTGGTTCAGATTCAAAGACGATATTGTCATTCGAATCACTGAGACTCCTGAAGGAACTTTGCTGGATGCGCGCTCTACTTCACGTGTTGGCGTCAGCGATGTTGGTAAAAACGCAGCAAGACTGCGGGCTTTTTTTGCACTGCTTTGATGTAATCCCAGGACGAAAAAGATATGAGCTTGAAGGACTTTTTGTTGCAGCCAGGGCATCCGGGGAAGGCCAGACATTTTGTCTGGTTCTCCTCAATCGCGTTAGTATGTCTCAGTATTTCTCAATTCAGCAGCTACCTGGTTGAGCAAACAATAGCGCAGGGCGACAGCCGGGTGATCAGCTCATTTCTCCACTTTACGCACATACGCAATTTGGGTGGCGTATTTGGGATGGCGCAAGGTCACGGCTGGATCTTTGCGTTGTTTAGTGTTGCCCTGATTGCGGGACTTATTGCTTATCTGTGGCGCAGCCGCCAGGTGCGGGTCTATGAATTCATTTGTTTTGGTCTGGTGGCCGGCGGTGGTATCAGCAACATCCTCGACAGACTTATTTATGGCAGCGTGATCGACTTTATTGATGTGAAAGGCATTCCCTATTGGCACTATGTATTTAATACAGCCGATACCTTTATCCACATGGGACTGTGGCCTATGCTATTTATCAGTATCTTCCTGCATAAAGACAATCAATAGAGATCGTCTCCAATCATCCTCACAGCGTTATAAACAAATAAATGAAAAAGCCGGGCTAGCCCGGCTTTTTTATCTGACGTACATCAGCAATAATTTTATTCCTGAGCGGCGCCTGCGTTAACACCGTTAGGACGGTCGACCAGTTCGACGTATGCCATCGGAGTTTTGTCGCCGGTACGTAAACCGCATTTCAGAATACGGATATACCCACCAGGACGACCCTGATAGCGCGGACCCAGATCTGTAAACAGTTTGCCAACCGCTTCTTTGCTGCGCAGTCGGGCAAACGCCAGACGACGGTTAGCAACGCTGTCGTTTTTTGCCAGAGTGATCAGAGGCTCAGCAACCATTCGCAGTTCTTTTGCCTTGATAACCGTGGTTTTAATGATTTCATGCTCAACCAGAGACGCTGTCATGTTGCGGAACATGGCCTTACGGTGAGAAGAATTTCTGTTCAGTTGACGTCCACTATGACGATGACGCATATCTTTTTTCCTATTCTAACCGCAGCCTCACGGCTGACTCGTTATGATTAATTCGATTTCTCTTCAGTACGCAGGCTGGCTGGTGGCCAGTTCTCCAAACGCAGACCCAGAGACAAACCACGGGTTGCCAGTACGTCCTTGATCTCAGTCAGCGATTTCTTACCGAGATTAGGAGTCTTTAACAGTTCTACTTCAGTGCGCTGAATCAGATCACCAATGTAATAAATGTCTTCCGCTTTCAGGCAGTTTGCAGAACGTACAGTCAACTCAAGATCATCAACTGGGCGGAGCAGAATCGGATCTATTTCATCTTCCGGTTCTGCGGCAGCAGCGGTTTCATGGCTCTGCAAATCGACAAATACAGCCAACTGATGCTGCAAAATCGTTGCAGCACGACGAATGGCTTCTTCAGGATCAATAGTGCCATTTGTCTTCAAATCGATAACAAGCTTGTCAAGATCCGTACGCTGTTCAACTCGCGTACTCTCAACAGCGTAGGCAACACTCAGCACAGGGCTGTAAGTTGCATCAAGCATTAGTTTGCCAACTGCGCGGGTTTCATCATCGTCACGACGACGCGCATCCGCAGGCACATAACCACGGCCTTTACGAGCAGTGATACGCATGTTAAGCGCACCAGCAGAATTCAGGTTGGCGATCACATGCTCCGGATTCACAATCTCGACATTGTGGTCGCAAGCTATGTCGCCTGCAGTCACTACGCCAGCACCCTTTTTGTTCAAAGTTAGAATCGCATGATCCTGCCCGTTCAAAATGATAGCCACGCCTTTAAGATTCAACAAAATCTCAATGACGTCTTCACGAACGCCTTCAATGCTGCTGTACTCATGCACAACACCGTCGATTTCTACTTCTTCCACCGCACATCCGGGCATTGAGGACAGCAGGATTCTTCTTAACGCATTCCCAAGAGTGTGGCCAAAACCACGCTCGAGAGGCTCAAGCACCACTTTTGAATGATACTTGTCAAACTCTTCAACCTTGATCAACTGTGGTGTAAGAAAATCCGACAACGAAATCTGCATGGGTTCACCCTTAACAATTAGCCTGGCAATCTTTGAGTTTACTGGACTGAGGCCTTCCCCTCGTCAGAGGGATCTAAGGCCTGTTCAGACTTATTTAGAGTAAAGCTCTACGATCAGGTTTTCGTTAATATCAGCTGACAGGTCGGCACGTTCCGGCTTGCGGGTGAAATGACCCTGTTGCTTGCTGGTATCTACGGTAATCCAGTCGCTTGCAGTGCGCTGCGCAGCAAGTTCCATCGCCGCCTTGATACGCAACTGCTCTTTTGCCTTCTCGCGCACTGACACTACGTCGCCTGCGGACAACTGGTAAGAAGGAACGTTAATAACCGCACCATTCACCAGAATTGCCTTGTGTGATACCAACTGACGCGACTCGGCGCGAGTTGAACCGAAGCCAATCCGATACACAACGTTATCCAGACGCGACTCAAGAAGTTGAAGCAAGTTTTCACCTGTAGCACCTTTGCGTCGTGCAGCTTCTTTGTAGTACGTACTGAACTGACGCTCAAGAATGCCGTAAATGCGACGTACTTTCTGCTTCTCGCGCAACTGCACACCGTAATCGGACAGGCGACCGCGACCTTGTCCATGCTGGCCTGGTTTGGTTTCTGCTTTGCACTTGCTTTCCAGCGGGCGAACACCGCTCTTCAGGAACAAATCTGTTCCTTCACGTCGGGCGAGTTTGCATTTCGGGCCTAGATAACGGGCCATATACTGACTCCTGTTTTACTAATCTCGGCACTAAGCCGGAATGAGCTGTAACTGATCCAAAAAAGTATTCTATTAAACGCGACGCTTTTTCGGGGGACGACATCCGTTGTGCGGAATAGGCGTTACATCAGTGATGTTGCCTACTTTAAGACCGCAAGTGTTCAAGGCTCGTACCGCTGACTCGCGTCCCGGACCTGGACCATTAACTTTTACGTCGAGGTTCTTCAGACCGTACAGCTCGATAGCTGCTTTGCCCGCTCGCTCCGCAGCTACCTGAGCAGCAAACGGTGTACTCTTTCGCGAACCACGAAAACCTGAACCACCAGAGGTGGCCCAACTCAGAGCGTTACCCTGACGGTCAGTGATTGTCACTATCGTGTTGTTAAAGGAAGCATGGATAAATGCAATCCCGTCAACGACCGCTTTACGCGCCTTTTTCTTCGGGGCTGCTTTAGCTGCTGGCTTTGCCATAGATATTTCCTGAATCAGATTAAAGCGTTTATCTTGTAATCTCGACCTGTCATTAAGGCCGAGACATCAATTCCTATTTACGGATCGGCTTACGCGGGCCTTTACGTGTTCTTGCGTTAGTCTTGGTACGCTGACCACGCACTGGCAGTGAACGACGGTGACGGATGCCACGGTAGCAACCAAGGTCCATCAAACGCTTGATGCTCATCGACACTTCACGACGCAGGTCGCCTTCAACGGTAAATTTAGCAACTTCGGCACGCACGATATCGAGTTGTTCCGGTGACAGAGCACTGGTCTTTGTCGACGGGGCAATACCCACTCGCTCGCAAATCTGCTTAGCGCGTGTTGCACCAATCCCGTAGATATACTCCAGGGAGATAACGAGGTGCTTGTTATCTGGTATGTTGACACCGGCAATACGTGCCATATTTTAACTCCAATCTTATTAATTACCCATGTACCAGAGTGCATGAGCCCTTATTTTCAGGGGCGCAAAGGATAAACTCTGGAGATATAAAAATCAACCAGATACTTAGCCTTGACGCTGCTTGTGTCTGGGTTCAGCAGAGCAAATCACACGCACCACACGGTTGCGCTTTACCACCTTGCATTTACGACAAATTTTCTTTACTGATGTTCTGACTTTCACTTTTTTCTCTCCATTCGGCGACCACCTATATGAGTCACACGCCAAACCAATTAACCACGCCCAAAACTACCGAGGTTGGATTTTTTCATCAGCGAATCGTATTGATGAGACATCAGATGCGCTTGGACCTGCGACATAAAGTCCATACTTACCACTACGACGATCAACATGGCTGTGCCACCCAGATTAAACGGCACGTTGGCCATCATCTGGAAGAAGTTCGGCAACAAACAAATAATCGTGATGTAGATTGCACCGAACATCGTTAACCGTGTTAACACTGCATCGATATATCGAGCTGTCTGATCGCCAGGACGAATGCCGGGGATAAATGCACCTGAGCGTTTCAGATTGTCAGCCACGTCCCGCGGGTTAAACACTAGCGCGGTGTAAAAGAAGCAGAAAAATACAATCATCGCACTAAACAGAATAACATATAGAGGCTGGCCTGGACCGATCAGCAAAGCCATGTCCTGCAACCATTCTGCGCCTTCAGCCTGACCAAACCACTGACCGATGGATGCAGGAAACAACAAAATACTGCTGGCAAAAATCGCAGGAATAACACCTGCCATGTTCACTTTCAGCGGAAGATGACTGGACTGCGCCTGGAACACCTTATTGCCTTGCTGGCGCTTCGCGTAGTTGACTGTAATACGTCGCTGTCCGCGCTCGATAAAAACAATTCCAGCGATTACCACAACTGCAATGATAGCGACGATAAACAACAGCAAACCGCTGATCTGCCCCTCATACGCCTGTGTCAACGAGCTACCGACCGCAGCAGGGAGAGTGGCAACGATACCGGCAAAAATCAGCATGGATATCCCGTTGCCGACACCCCGCTCCGTAATCTGCTCACCAAGCCACATCATAAACATCGCGCCAGTGACTAGCGACACGATAGCCGTTAACGTAAAACCAAGGCCTGGATTGTAGGCCATGGGTGCCAGCAGCCCGACAGTCATGCCCGTACCCTGAACCACCGCCAGCGCCAAGGCACCATAGCGGGTGTACTGAGTGATTTTGCGACGACCGGACTCGCCTTCTTTCTTCAACTGCGCCAGGTACGGATTTACAGCCGTCAACAACTGCATAATGATCGATGACGAGATGTACGGCATAATTCCTAATGCCACAATACTCATACGCTCAAGAGCACCGCCGGAAAACATGTTAAACAATCCGAGGAAGGTACCTTCGTTTTGGTTAAACATATTCGCCAGTTGCCCGGGGTCTATGCCTGGAACCGGTATATGAGTACCAATGCGATAGACAAAAATGGCAAAAAGCAGAAACAGCAAGCGCGCTTTCAGCTCGCCAAGGCCTGCTCCTATGCCGTCACCGGCGATGTTAGGTTTTTTTGCCATTTTTTATCGATCAGCCCTGGACTACTACTTTTTTGGTCTTTTTCTTACCAGCATGGGCTGGCACAACCGGATCAATCACTTTGCCACCAGCTGCCTCAATGGCTGCTCGCGCGCCTTTTGATACGCGCAGACCGTCAACGGTCAAGGCACGAGCGACATCGCCGGACAACATGATTTTGACGCGCTTGATGCTGCTTGTAACAACACCAGCACCCAGCAGGGTTTCGACGTTGACAATATCGCCTGCAACCAAAGCAAGTTCGCTGGTACGTACTTCTGTGGTTATGCGACCAACACGCGACTTAAAACCGAACTTCGGCAAACGACGCTGCAAGGGCATCTGGCCGCCTTCGAATCCAGGACGAACCGTACCACCAGAACGAGCCTTCTGACCTTTATGACCCTTACCGCTGGTCTTGCCGAGGCCGCTTCCGATACCACGTCCAACACGACGGGGCGCATGTTTACTGCCTGGAGCAGGGCTCAATGTATTCAAATGCATGACTTACTCCTCGCCTTCCACAAGCAACAGATAGCGTACTTTGTTGATGATGCCGCGAACACAAGGGGAATCTTCAACTTCCACACTCTGGTGCATACGACGCAGACCCAGACCTTTCACACACTGTCTGTGTCTTTCCATCTGGCCCGCTGGACTGCGAACCAGTGTCACTTTAATCATTTTCTTGGACATAACGATTAACCCAGAATCTCTTCGAGTGTTTTGCCACGCTTAGCTGCAACACTTTCTGCAGCACGCATTGTCTTCAGGCCCTTGAACGTCGCGTTCACAACGTTGACGGGATTGGTTGATCCGTAACACTTGGCCAGTACGTTCTGAATACCGGCAAGTTCAAGAATCGCTCGCATTGCACCACCGGCGATGATACCAGTACCTTCTGATGCAGGTTGCATGTAAATCCTGGATGCACCGTGGCGAGACTTCACCGGATACTCCAGTGTAGTGCCATCAAGTGAAACAGAAATCATGTTTCGTCGTGCTGCTTCCATGGCCTTCTGAATAGCCAGTGGGACTTCGCGCGCCTTGCCGCGACCGAACCCAACACGACCATTTCCGTCACCAACTGCAGTCAGTGCAGTAAAGGAGAAAATACGACCACCCTTTACTACCTTGGCGACACGGTTTACCTGGATCAACTTCTCCTGCAAACCTTCTTCGTTCTTTCTCGCCTCGTCTTTCAGTGCCATAGTCTTAAACCCTTAGAATTCCAAGCCGCCTTCACGTGCCGCATCAGCCAAAGCCTTTACGCGACCGTGATAGTTGTAACCAGAGCGATCAAACGCCACCTTGCTGATGCCCGCTTGTTTCGCACGTTCAGCAATCAGAGCGCCAATCTTGCCAGCGGCTTCAATATTGCCCGTGGCAGTGCCACGCAATTCTTTTTCTACTGTTGAGGCGCTTACCAGCACCACATCACCTGTAGGCGCAATTACTTGCGCGTAGATGTGACGCGGGGTGCGGTAAACACACAATCGGTTTACACCGAGTTCTGAAATTTTTGCCCTGGTACGTCGTGCGCGACGGATACGAGCCTGCTTTTTAACATTCATAATGTCACGCCCTAATTATTTCTTCTTCGCTTCTTTTCTGTACACATTTTCGTCCGCATAACGAATACCTTTGCCTTTGTAAGGCTCTGGCGGTCTGAACCTGCGGATTTCCGATGCAACCTGTCCGAGCAACTGCTTATCGGTTGAGCTCAAAATGATATCAGTCTGAGTTGGCGTTTCAGCAGTTACGCCAGCCGGCAACTTGTAATCAATCGGATGTGAATATCCAACTGCGATATTCAACACATCGCCCTGAGCCTTGGCCCGGTATCCGACACCCTGCAGAGTCAGCTTGCGCTGGAATCCGGTAGTGACGCCCACAACCATGTTATTGATCAGGGCACGGAAAGTACCGGCAAGCGCATCGGCCTGACGGGAGTTGTTCTTTGGAGAAACCTGCACAACACCGGCATCAACAACAACCTGAACATCGTTGTGAAGAATGGTATTCAGGCTGCCCTTGTTGCCTTTAACGGTGATTGCGCTTCCGGCAATCGCTGTCTCAACACCCTTTGGCAATGTAATCGGGTTTTTAGCTACTCTGGACATAATCGTGCTCTATATGTGCTGTATCAAAGAATGTTGTGCATCAGAATACTGAGCACAAAACTTCTCCGCCGATACCGGCGGCACGGGCTTTCTTCTCTGTCATCACACCTTGATTGGTGGAGACAATGACAATACCAAGCCCCTGACGGTTGCGTGGCATGTCGTCCTTACCTTTGTACTGACGAAGTCCCGGCTTGCTCACACGGATGATTTCTTCAATAACAGGTTTCCCCTGGTAGTACTTAAGATCGACGGTCAACTGGCTTTTTGCACCATCTGCAACCACTGAGAAACTACCGATATAACCTTCGCCTTGTAACACTTCACAAATCGCCAGCTTCACCTTGGATGACGGGCAACTGACATTTGGCAGTTTTGCCATCTGGGCATTACGAATGCGTGTCAGCAAATCTGCTATTGGATCTGACATACTCATACTAGATACTCCGCTTACCAGCTGGCTTTGGTCAGGCCGGGAACGTCACCACGCATGGCGGCTTCACGCAGCTTGTGACGGCACATGCCGAATTTTCTGTAAACACCGTGTGGACGGCCTGTGATTCGGCAGCGTCTAGTCTGTCGAACCGGGCTGGCATCACGCGGCAATTTCTGAAATGCAATCTGTGCTTGCCACTTGTCGTCATCGCTGGCATTCACATCTGCAATAATTGCTTTCAAAGCTGCACGCTTGGCTGCAAATTTGGCTACTGTCTCTGTTCTTTTCAAC
>CALQJO020000049.1 GCA_943330915.2 Rhodoferax sp. OV413
ATTGAGTAGCAGCGGCATTTAGGGTCCAATTCCTCAACCGAGATGAAACTTATCAATTTATCTACATCAGGTGTAACGGGAGGCGATTTACTCGCGTATGTCAATTCCTAGGAACCCCGCAAATCAGACTTTTAAGAAAAGGGTATTTTGTGGGACAGTAAAAGCCCATCAAGGCATCAAAAAGGGTATTTTCCGACACTTACGCGCGCGCGCGCGAGGCGAGCAAATGGGCATTTTCTTACATCGTTGCCATTTGAATCGACGATGCGGCAATTTCTACCCACAAGGAGCCCGGTTTGAACTGTCATTGTTGTGGGGGCATGGCGCCTTTAGACGCAGGATTCTATTGGGTTAAATGCAAGCTGGGGGCACGCTGGGAACCTGCGGAGCATGACGGCATTGCGTGGCTTATTGGCGATGGTACTGGCACTGATCTATATCTAGTCGGCCCCAAGATACGTGAGCCTACTTATTGATGCCGCCATTTTAATGAAGATTTACCATTTCGGGATTTGAATAGGGTAGGCAAATTGGAGTTATGCAACACTCTTAGTAACATTTAAACATTATTGAAATTACGATATTGATATTTTACAAATAGTTGAGAGCGATATAGAAATCCTGCCCGGGGCACCAAATACAAACGGGTCACCTCACAGGGTGGATCAGTTTTATTCAGGAATTTGGTAGATGATGAAAATAGTAATTCTCCTGATCATCATGCTGATTGGCACAGCGCATGGTCAACTCGCCGCACACGCACCGACGACCAACTCTCTGCCATAAAACCTATATTCTGGATCACCCACAAAAAGGCCTCATTCAATACACGGACAAACGGCGCTATTGGTGGATGTTGTCACCGTTCATGACGGTGTTTCCCTTGTTGGACATCTGGCTCTATTTCAACTTCGGGCAGGAATGGCTACTGGCAGTCCCGCAGCTCGAGAATGACCATTTTTATCGTTGGCTATCATGGGCGACCGTACCCATGCATTTCCTGGTGTTGATTGTAATTGCAGTATTTGTTGGCACACAGGATCTGAGCATGATCTCGGTTGTTGTGATGGCCATCACCGCGGGCAGTTACAGCGGCCTGGGTCTGCAGGGCACCTTAGTGTTTATGTTTGGCTGGGTGATGGTGCCTTTCCTGCTGCTGCATAATTTTTGGCGTGGTTCCAACTGACCAGCGCAAACTATATTGAGCACTACGGCTTGTTGCGCCAGCGTGACGAAAACGGCCGCTATGAACGCTGCGAGCCACACCATAGCTGGAACGCTAATTATGTATTCAGCAACCTCGCTCTTTACCATCTGGAGCGTCATTCCGATCATCACGCAAATCCGATGCGCCGTTACCAAAGCCTGCGAAACTTCGAGGATATTCCGCAGTTGCCTGATGGTTACTACGGCATGTATCTGCTGGCCTATGTGCCGTGGCTATGGTACCGGGTAATGGACAAGCGCCTGATGGCACTGCCGCACATCAGGGGTGACCTGAGCAGAGTAAATATTGAGCCCTCCAAGCGCAGGATTTCCCGACGTTATCAACAATAATTTGAGTTTGATGATGCAGCCGCATTGCTTGCACGCGGGTGAAACAGAATCGGATGTTTTTAAGTGTTATGACGCTTTGTCCAACGCCTCCAACTTTGCATAAATGGCCTCGGCCTCTTCCTGCAACGTTGAGTAAGCGCGGATATCGCCGTTGCGCTGTGCCTGCATGGCTTCGGTCAATTTATTTTCATAGGCTTTTTGGAGTTCTTGCTGAGGATTGCGCTTAAAAAAATTAAACATGTGTGGGGGTTCGCTAAGGCAGCTTGAGGTGGATTCAGTTCACTACACGGATGTTTACGACTGAGATCCATAGGCGGATGACAAGCCTGTAACCTGACAACAACACGCGAACCTGAACTGTTCATGAGTCCAGGCTCGCGGTCATCTGACAGCACTGTATTTGTCAGGCCTCAGCTCTTGTTGTTCTGCTTTTCTTTTTTGGCAGCCTTTTTCTCCTTAGGCGTCAGCAGCGGTTTTTTCTTGGTTTCTTTGACACTTTTCTGTTCTTTGGCCATGGTCAGAATCTCCTGTTAACGTCTCCAAATGAATACCAGACCAGAGTGGTTACCAAGGTGCAGCCAGCATCGGTGACGACTTTGCCCGCACCAGGTAACGGATCACATCAGGCCTGGTCAAATCTATCTGCATTCATGACTTTATTCCATGCCGCGACAAAATCTTTTACAAATTTTTGTTTTGCATCAGCCTGCGCATAGACCTCTGCGATGGCACGCAGTTGTGAGTTAGACCCAAACACCAGATCCACTCGTGTCCCTGTCCACCTGAGCGCACCGGTTTTGTGATCACGACCCTCAAACACATAGGCATCTGCATCAACCGGTTTCCACACAGTGTTGAGATCAACCAGATTCACAAAAAAGTCGTTGGTCAACTGTCCCGGCGACTTGGTAAACACGCCGTGTTGCGCGTGTTGATAGTTGGCACCGAGTACCCGCAAGCCTCCGACCAGCACTGACATTTCCGGCGCACTCAGTTGCAGCAACTGCGCTTTATCAATCAGCATTTCTTCGTCTGGCACCGTAAACGCTGCACGTCGGTAGTTGCGGAAACCGTCGGCTTCAGGCTTGAGCGGCGCAAACGACTCCACATCCGTCAGTTCCTGAGTCGTATCGGTGCGGCCCGGCGTAAACGGCACGCTAACCGGCTGCCCGGCGTCCACAGCCGCTTTTTCAACGGCAGCACATCCACCCAGCACGATCAGATCAGCCACGGATACTTTTTTGTTGCCTGTTTGCGCATGGTTGAAGGCACGCTGGACGGACTCCAGCACTGCCAACACCTTAGCCAGTTGCTTGGGCTGATTCACATCCCAATCTTTCTGGGGGGCAAGACGGATCCGCGCACCGTTGGCGCCACCACGCTTGTCAGATCCACGGAACGTGGACGCCGACGACCACGCTGTGTACACAAGCTCAGATACCGACAGACCTGATGCCAGAATGTTGCTTTTTAAGTCCGCCATGTCCGCCGTATCAATTAACTCATGGTCAACAGCAGGGACCGGATCCTGCCAGATCAGATCTTCTGAGGGGACTTCCGATCCCAGATAACGCGCTTTGGGACCCATGTCGCGGTGAGTCAGTTTGAACCAGGCGCGCGCAAACGCATCGGCAAATTCATCAGGATTCTTGTGGAAGTGCTGTGAAATTTTGCGGTACTCAGGGTCCTCACGCATGGCCATATCAGCGGTGGTCATCATGATGCCCACGCGAATGGATGGGTCTTCAGCGTCAGGCGCATGATCCTTTTCAGCCAGATTGACGGGCACCCACTGATGTGCGCCAGCAGGGCTTTTGGTCAACGTCCATTCATAACCAAACAAAACATCGAAGTAGCCCATGTCCCACCGGGTTGGGTTTGGTTTCCATGCCCCATGGATGCCGCTGGTAATGGCATCACGGCCTTTACCGCTTTTGTAGCTGCTGATCCAGCCCAAGCCCATGTTTTCCATGGGAGCTGCTTCCGGTTCCGGACCTACATGCGCGGGATCGCCTGCGCCATGCGCCTTGCCAAAAGTATGTCCGCCAGCGGTCAACGCAACCGTCTCGTAATCATTCATGGCCATGCGCGCAAAGGTTTCGCGCACATCTTTTGCTGACAACAAAGGATCAGGGTTACCGTCAGGACCTTCCGGGTTTACGTAGATCAGCCCCATCTGCACAGCCGCCAGCGGGTTCTCCAGATTTCGCTCACCGCTGTAGCGTTTGTTGCCCAGCCACGTGTCTTCAGCACCCCAGTAAATATCTTCTTCCGGCTGAAAAATATCCGCACGGCCACCTGCAAAACCGAAGGTTTTAAAACCCATAGACTCCAGAGCAACATTGCCGGTGAGCACAAACAGATCAGCCCACGAGAGCTGATTGCCATACTTCTGTTTGATCGGCCACAGCAGACGTCGCGCCTTGTCGAGATTGCCGTTGTCTGGCCAGCTATTGATGGGCGCAAACCGTTGATTGCCAGTCCCCGCACCACCGCGGCCATCCCCTGTGCGGTATGTGCCGGCGGCATGCCAGGCCATTCGGATCATAAACGGACCGTAGTGACCATAGTCGGCTGGCCACCAATCCTGCGAGTCCGTCAACAGGGCTTCGATGTCTTGTTTGACTGCAGCCAGATCAAGCTTTTTGAATTCCGCAGCGTAGTCAAAGTCGTCACCCAAGGGGTTGGACTTTGCTTGATGCTGATGAAGGATGCCCAGATTGAGCTGATTAGGCCACCAACTCTTGTTGGTAGCGGCCTGTCCACCCAGCTTCGTGTTGGATCCGTGCATAACCGGGCATTTGCCGGCGGAACTGCTGTTGTTTGTATCCATGGTGTTCTCCGTCAGTATTAAAACTGGGTGTTGATTCTGTGAGCTCAGTCGTTCGGAAGGGACTATACACTGACCTCATAACAATACCTGCTTTATTAAAATTAGCGTTTTAATAGATATTTGTTATTGATGCTGCGCAAACAAAAGTGAAACATCCTGCTGTGTTACGATGAAGAGCGACGCGGTGGCACCCAACCGGGGACTTGAAACAACAATAATTCACTATAAGGAAACGTCACGATGTTCAAAAAGCAGCACATCTCTTTTAAAAACCCATTGTTGAGCATGATGACCTGCGCGGCATTGGTCTCTGCCTGTTCTGAACCCGCAAGTACCCCGCCAGTTTCCGCATCACCGGCAAGCACGGTGGCGGCACCGGCAGGAAATGTCATCACCGGTGAAGGCATACCCAATCCTGCACCCGTGATTACCCAGAATTGGGGACAACTGCAGGAAGGCCGCGTCTGGGGTTCATCCGCCGGTGTTGATATCGACCCCTTTGATGGTCACCTCTGGGCATACGAGCGCTGCGGTGCTGGCAGCTTTGGTGCTGGCGCGCCGATCACCTGCGACACCAACCTGGTTGATCCTATCTTCAAATTTGATCGCAACACCGGGGCTGTGCTGGCCAATTTTGGCGCTGGCCTGATGGTCACACCTCACGGTCTTTATGTGGATGATGAGGGCAATGTTTGGGTAACTGACTTCGCCACCAATGCGGATGAAACCAAAGGTCAGCAAGTACATAAATTCAGTCCAACCGGCGAACTGCTGCTGAGCCTGGGCACTCCCGGAAAAACCGGCAATGATGGCGCACATTTTAATCAGCCCAATGATGTGATTGTGGGCCCCGATGGCAGCATCTATGTCTCTGACGGGCACAGTGGCCAGGGCATGATCACCAATCAAGCCATGGAAGAGGGTCGTGCAGCGGGTCTGACGGCCCGCGTGATGAAGTTTGCGCCTGACGGTACGTTTATCAAACAGTGGGGTCAGATTGGCGTGCTTCACGGCGAATTCCGCACACCTCATGCCCTGGAATTTGACTCCCGAGGCCGTCTGTGGGTGGCCGACCGCGGCAATCACCGCATCGAAATCTTCGATCAGGAAGGCAACTATCTGGAGTCACGCTACACCTTCAGTCGCATCAGCGGCATGTTTATCACCGATGACGATATGATCTACGCCATCGACTCCGAATCCAGCCCCACCAACCACGTTGGCTGGCGCAATGGCATCCGAATTGGTCACATTGACCATGACCATGTCACCGGTTTCATTCCACCCTTCGAGCGCGAAGACCGCGTTTACCAGGGTACTGCAGGTGAAGGTGTGGCTGTTGACGCTGACGGCAATGTTTATGCTGCCGAAGGTCCGAACTCCCTTACCCAGGCCGGCGGCGCATTTACCAAGTACTCCGTCCGCTGAGTTTAAAACTGCCAAAAAAAAGACGCAGGGATAATTATTATCCGTGCGTCTTTTATTAAACATCTCTAGCGACATATCGATTAACAGGGACAGCGCTTCATTGCCCCGTCTTTGGATGCACCGTAACGCGCATCAACCCTGTTGCGGTACCATTCCTTGTAGTCCATTAACTTGGCATCAGGGTGATGATCCTGCATGTGCTTGACGTAGACATCATAATCACCCACGCCAATCATCAACTTCAGAGTTTGGCTGGTCAATTGAAGGCCGCGTCGCATCGCGGTCCAAGGTGCAGACAGCGATTGCTCACGAGGCAAACTCAACAAGGTCTGATCAACGCTTTCTGTCATGCAATATACTCCTCGAGCATCTTTTCTTCAGAAAGTTGAGGGCTGTTTAACGCCTCTCGTATTGTTTTTATTGCCAACACGACCATCACAATGACTACAGACATGAAAAATGCAGTCATAAACGCATTGATACGATCATTAAACAATACAGCTTCCATTTGTGCCATCGACGTCGCAGGCGCTATGACCTCGCCGCGTGCAATCGCGTCAGCAAAAACTCGGGCGTGCGACAGAAAACCAACTGCAGGCAATTCACTGAAAAGTTTCTGCCAACCCGCGATCATGGTGATCAACAATACCCACAGTGCAGGAATCGCAGGTACCAGTGCCAGTCTTCGACGCCCCAAGCGCACGAGAACAACGGTAGCTAATATCAGCGCGATTCCAGCAAGCATCTGGTTGGATATTCCGAACAGCGCCCACAAGCTGTTGATGCCGCCGAAGGGGTCAGACACGCCTGCGTAGAGGAAATATCCCCACCCTGACACCACTAACGCAGTCGCAAGCCAGCTTGCCACATGATTGTTGGTATCTTTCATGGCTGGCACAGCCATGCCCATCAGATCCTGCATCAGGAAACGACATACCCGGGTACCGGCATCAACGGTTGTCAGAATGAACAATGCCTCAAACAAAATCGCAAACTGGTACCAGAAGGGCATCATTGCCGTACCACCAATTGCCTGCGACAAAATGTGAGCCATGCCTACCGCGAACGTGGGTGCTCCACCGGTTTTAGACAGAATTGAACTCTCACCCATATCTCTCGCGTATTGCTCGAGCATTTCCGGAGTCACCACGAATCCCCAGGAACTGATGGTTTCAGCGGCACTTTGCACCGTGGTACCAATCACAGCCGCACTGCTGTTAAGCGCAAAGTAGACACCGGGTTCAAGTACTGAAGCCGCAATAAGCGCCATGATGGCAACGAATGATTCCGTCAACATGGCACCATAACCAATGGGTCGTATATGACTTTCATTCCCGATCATTTTTGGTGTGGTACCAGACGATACCAGCGCATGGAAACCCGATACAGCACCACACGCAATTGTAATGAACAAAAATGGGAACAGGGAACCTGAGAACACGGGACCGGTGCCGTCAATAAACGCTGTAAACTTCGGCATCATCAGCGGCGGATTGACGATAAAAATACCAACTGCCAGAGCCGCGATCACGCCAATTTTCAGGAAGGTTGACAAGTAATCACGCGGCGCCAGGAGTAACCAGACCGGCAACACAGACGCCACAAAACCATAAGCCATCAACCACAACGTCAGCGCTTGCCCGTCAAGCGTGAAGAAGGGGCCCCAGGTCGGATGCGCTGGAATATTTTGACCATAAATCAGTGCAAAAATGAGCAGCGCAAAGCCAACTACAGATATTTCTCCGACCTTACCGGGACGCAAAAATCGCAGGTACACGCCCATAAATAGCGCGATCGGTATCGTCATCGCCAGCGTGAATACACCCCACGAGCTACCCACCAACGCTCTGACTACAATCATGCCCAGTACGGCCAGCAGGATGATAAGTATTGCAAGGATACCAACAAGGCCTACAAAACCGGCGACCGGACCCATCTCCTTGCGAATCATGTCTCCGAGGGAGGCCCCGCCGCGACGCGTGGACAAGAACATGATGATCATGTCCTGCACAGCACCGGCAAATACTACACCAGCAAGAATCCACAAGGTTCCCGGCAGATAACCCATTTGTGCAGCAAGCACGGGACCCACAAGAGGACCCGCTCCGGCAATTGCCGCAAAGTGATGCCCAAACAATACCCATTTGTGGGTCGGCACGTAATCCAGACCATCGGATTTGGTGTGCGCTGGAGTGGCGCGAAGGGGATCAAGAATCAGAACTTTATCAGCGATGAACCGGCTATAAAATCGATATGCTATGGTGTACACACACAAAGCAGCCGTCACTAGCCAGAGGGCACTGATGGTTTCACCACGGTGCAGGGCAAGAACTCCGATGCACGCTGCGCCCAGCATCGCAACTACGCCCCAAAATAACTTTTCCTTCATTTTTATTGTCTCCCACGTGCAAGTACTGCAGCAGATTCTAAGGGGCTCCAATACTACAGGAGATTGGTTTGTTGGCAACCTCAATTTGCAAAGCAATGAACCGCCATGGATATCGCTTGAACTCTCTTTGCTCGCTGCGCAGACTGACTCACCTCACTCCATCATCACCGCGTCCAAGGCCTTTGCATCGCGCCACTTACCCGACCACAGGCGCAGCAAAAACACCATTGCGATCGCCAGAATCATCGCACAGAAAACCAACCAGGAAGCCTCACGCCCAAATTCCCAGACACGGATGACCAGGTACTGAATCACCAGCATCAGCCAATGGAGCGCGGTTGATGAATACATCACCCATTGTGTGTCACCTGCACCCCTCAATACACCACCGGATACCTGGATGATGGCGTCGGCCACGGTGTAACAACACAAGCCAATCATCATAAACGCAGCAAGGCTGCGAATTTCACTGAAGTCACCCTGAGGTGGCGCAAACACGTCAACCAGCGGGTAACGGAAAAATATGTACAACAGCGCCAGCAAAAACGAGTAGCTGATCGCAATGACAAAACCTGCCGAGATGACCTCATTGGTTTTTTCCATACTGCGCGCGCCAACGGAATGGCCTATCAGGCTCACAATGCCGATGTTTAATCCCAACATCGGCACAAAAGACAAAATATCCCAGTTAAAAACGATGGCAGCGGCAGCACCTTCAGTTACGCCGTAAGACTGAAACATCAACAGAAACAAGTTAAATGCTGCGACGTTCAGAAACAGTTCTACTCCTGAAGGTAATCCCAACCGGAGATATCGCCGCATCACCGGCACATCGATACGAAATGACTCCATCACCAGAAAAGCCAAACGATTCTGGCGAGCCAGATAATAGACTGCGAACAAAACCAATGAAAAAACCGACGACAGCACCGTACTCCATGCAGCGCCATCAATACCCATAGCCGGGAAACCCAGATGCCCGAAGGCCATCGCCCAGCACAATGGCACATTGAGCAGCAAACCCGCGACGTCACACACCATCACCACTCGTGTGCGACCAATGCCGGCAAAATAGGAAGACAGACAGGCTTTCCATAAAGTGATCAACGAGCCCAGCATCAGGATTGAGAAATAACTGCTCTCCAGCACCAGCATTTCAGCGTCATGTCCCATCGCCGCAAACAGATCCAGCACATACACTGCCACCACCACAAGCAGCGGCTGGCACAACAGACTAACGATCAGACCCTGAGTCACCACCCGCGAGCATTTCCCGGGTTCCTCGGCGCCACGATATTGCGCTACCAGTGCATTGGCATAGGAAATCACGCCCAGAAAAAAGCACAGACTAAAAAAGAATGCCACACCGCCACCTAATGAAGCGGCCATATGCGTGGGATCAATCTGCGACATAAAATAGCGGTCAGTAAAAATCATGACCGCAAAGGCGCCTTGGGAAACTACCATGGGTAAGGCGATGGCCAGCAGGGTACGCATAGTATCCATACTAAAATGCAAACGGGCGAGCAACATGGGTCAGAACTCAAACGGGTCTTAAAGAGGCAGGCATGGTAAGCGATCAAGCAAACTGGAACAATGCCGCGTAAACGGTAGCGGAAAAAGTATGAATGAGGTTCAATCTAATGACAGCAATTAAACGCACACATAAACATAAATATTCTTCTGCAACTGAATTTTTTTTCAGTCTCATTTTTTGACAACTGATATTTTTAACAACTGCACTTTTACAACCGAACAACACAATGAATTTTGAACTGAATGAAGAATTCCGCATGCTCCAGGATCTGGTGGCGCACTTTGTCAAAGACGAACTGATGCCTCTGGAAAGCGCTCTGTTAGAGCAGGACATGCAAGGTGGCGGCGGCGAATTGTCAGCAGACATTTTGCAAACACTGAATCAAAAATGTCGTGATCTGGGTTTGTGGGGCCTTGATGTTCCCGAACAATTTGGTGGCGCCAATTTGCCTGCGCTGGCTATGGTCGGTGTTAATGAAGAAGTTGGCCGCACCGCCGTGCCCTTCCACTTTCCGCCGGACTCGCCCAACCTGCACATGTTGCTCAGCAGCGTGAACACAACACAGCACGAAAAATATCTGCTGCCATATTCACGCGGTGAAACCATTTCCGCCATTGGTATCTCCGAGCCTGGTGCAGGCGCTGATCCGGCGGCGATGTCAACACTTGCGGAATTGCACGGTGATCACTGGCTACTCAACGGCCGAAAAATCTGGATCAGCAAAATGGATCAAGCTGACTTCACTATTGTCATGGCCAAAACCGACACGTCCAAGGGCCGTCATGGTATCTCCGCGTTTCTGATCGACAGAGACACACCCGGTTTTATTGTCGAACGCAAAATTCCGATGATCGGTGGCACCAAGACTTATGAGATTCTGCTGGACAACTGCAGACTGCACAAAGACCAGCTGCTTGGTGAACTGAACAAAGGTTTTGCGCCCATGCAACTGCGCCTGTCAGTACGCCGTTTGCAGATGGCGGCCTGGTGTATCGGCAAAGCCCGGCGCGCAGTTGACATGATGGTGGAACATGCGCGCCAACGGGTCACCTTTGGGCAGCCGCTGTCTGAACGCCAAAGTGTGCAGTGGTGGATAGCGGATGCTGAAACCCGTATACATGCCTGCCGGCTCATGTGCCAGCAGGCGGCATGGAAGCTGGATCAGGGACAAGATGTGCGGACTGAAATTTCCATGGCAAAAGTGTTTGGCACAGAAATGGCCCATGAGGTGATCGATCACGCTATGCAATGCCTTGGTGCGCTGGGCATGACTAAAGAGATGCCACTGCAATTGATGGCAGGCCAGGTGCGCACCATGAGAATTTATGATGGTCCCTCTGAAGTACACCGCTGGGTCATTGCCCGCAATCGGCTGTCACAATAAACAACATTAACAACTACACGAGCAATCAACATGCAATTTGGTGATGTACACGTCAGCCTTAACAATCACGTCGCGCTTATCGAAATCCAGCGGCCGCCCCACAATTTTTTTGATGTCGCACTCATTGAAAGTCTCGCCGACGCCTTTAATGCCATGGATAACAACAGTGATTGCCGGGCGCTGGTGCTGGCCGCACAAGGCACCGCATTTTGTGCCGGAGCGAACTTTTCGTCAGGCCCGTCCGTGCTTGAACAGTCTGATGGCAAAGGCCGCAATCCCTTGTATGTGGCGGCTGTCAGACTGTTCAGCAATCGTAAACCCGTGGTTGGAGCCATTCATGGAGCCGCGATAGGCGGTGGATTAGGCTTGGCACTGGTGCCGGATTTTCGTGTCACCTGCCCCGAGGCCAGCTTTGCAGCCAACTTTACCAAGCTGGGGTTTCATCCGGGATTCGGACTGACGCATACACTGCCGGCGCTCATTGGTCAGCAAAAAGCCGCGTTGATGTTTTACACCGGTCGCCGTGTCAAAGGTGAACAGGCTGTGGAATGGGGTCTGGCCGATGTACTGACCAGCGCCGATCAGGTGCGCGCAGAGGCCATCAAACTGGCCGAGGAAATTGCGGGCAATGCCCCTCTGGCGGTGACTTCGGTCAGAGCCACGCTGCGCCAGGGGCTGACGGAAATGCTGCAGGCTGTCACCGATCACGAGGCTTCAGAGCAGGACTGGCAGCGGCTGACCGATGACTTCAAAGAAGGTGTGGCGTCGGTGGCAGAACGCCGACCGGGTCAATTCACGGGTAGATAATCTGCAAGACTTAGGAAAAGGGAGCTGGCGGGTTTACTCCGCCAAGCCCCCAAACGCCATAAAAAGACTGGAAAACAAGCCGGCTAAGGTCAGGCTCATCACGGCAAAATCCTGATCAAACTGCTGGGCGGCAGACTCAGGATCGGTCTCCCGCGCCTTTTCAAGCACCATATCTTCAAACCGTAACCGGCTGAGCGACAGATCCGCATTAATCACACAAGCAACCGCGTCGTTCCACACCACTCCCAGTTTTTTCACCTGTTTGCCAGCATCCAGATGCGCTTTGATTTCATCTGCCGACAAGTCCTGGCTGCGCGCGCGCAGCACGTTGCCCTCTTCCATCGGATTGATCAATTCACAATCCTGATCAATGACAAAGTGATCTGATGCCGACTGATCACGCAACCACTGCGTCATGATGGCCATGGGTGCATGACTGACATCGGGCAAACTCAAAGGCAGGGAGCCAAGACTTTCACGCAGGCATGCAATCAACTCTTCCGCAGCGGATGCACTGCTGCCATTAACGACCAGCAGTTTCTGCCCCAGGTCAAGATAGGCAAACAAAACCCGGCTACTGGTAAACGCACGCGGCATCAGGGTTGCGATGACGTCATCCTTGATCTGCATTTTTTCTTTGCGATACACCTTGCGGTCCTGTGCCTGTTCAATCTCAGCAATTTTTTCCTGCACCGCTTCATTAATGACGGCCGATGGCAATAACCGCTGCTCTTTGCGCAGACACAGCATCACGCTGTCGCCGAGCCGGTGGCTGAGCATCTCGCCGTCTCTACCCAGCGGACTGACCCAGCCTACCCGAGCTGCTTCTGATTTACCGCAGGGCCTGAAGGCCTGCGTCAGTAACAGATCTTCCAGCGTGTCCCAAGGCAAAACAAATTCAGCAGACAGGCGGTATAAACGGGCAGTCTTGAACCACATAACAGGTTTCCATCACAGCAGGCGAAGTTTAAAAACGGGCGGCGATTGTAACCTAAAGTGTTTGGGACATGCTGCCCTGCGTAGGGTCAATTCGGTTTATCTGCAGAAGCAAAGCGGGTGTTGTGTCAGTTCACTCGCGGGAGTAACCTACCGCACATCTGTGTATCGCTCCGCTTTATGACCTGTCTTTTCACTCGTTTTACCACAATAACAAGAGGTTGATCCGCTATGAATCTTCGCACGCCTGCTAGCCATTTCTACACACAAAAACTCTGGCACACCGTTGCCGCACTGGCCATGGGTGCCAGCCTGACGTTCGGGCAAGTCCTGCATGCGGACACCCGCTGGCCTGAACAGGCTGACGGCGCTGCCGCCGCAGGTTTTGCGCCTGAAACAATTGAACAACTGGATGCGGCCATGGAGAAATTGGTCGCGGATCAGGACGTAGCCGGCATCATTTGGCTGCTGGCCAAAGACGGCAAAGTCGCAACATTTGAGACAGCTGGCATGGGCTCCATTGAAGACAAGCTGCCCATGGAGCAGGATGCCCTGTTCCGCATTTATTCCATGACCAAACCGGTGACCGGTGTTGCCCTGATGATGCTGCACGAGCAGGGACTGTGGGACTTTGATGATCCGGTGAGCAAGTTTGTACCCGAACTGGCCAATCTGCAGGTCATGGTCCGACACAATGAAGCCGGCGAAATGGAACTGGAGCCGCTGACGCGTCAACCCACCATGCGCGAGTTGTTAAATCACTCAGCTGGTTTTGGTTACGGGCTCAGTGGCAATGATCCGGTCAACAATATGTTCCGTGACCGCAACGTACTGGCGGCCACTGATCTGAATGACATGATTGCGCGGATGGCGGATATACCTTTATTGTTCCAGCCCGGTGAGGAGTGGTATTACTCTATCGCGGTCGACATTCAGGGTTACATTGTTGAAAAGCTCAGCGGCCAACGCTTTGGTGAATTTCTGGACGAAAAAATCTTCACCCCGTTGGGCATGAACGATACCGCGTTCTATGTGCAAGAAGCAGATCGTGCGCGATTTGCTGATGTGTATCGTTGGGATCGTGAGCAGAACAAATTGATGCGTAACGAGGAAAGACCTGACCGACCCAGCTATTTTGACGCAACACGTCTGGAATCCGGCGGCGGCGGACTGGTATCCAGCACTCACGATTACGCGCGTTTTCTGCAAATGTTTATCAACGGTGGTGAGCTTGATGGTGCACGCATCATCAGTCAGCAATCCATCGACATGATGCGCAGCAACACCTTGCGCGATGGTCTGTTGCTGCGCGGATCTGAGAGCAGTCCGGGCCAGGCCGGCCAGGGTTTTGGTGTCGACTTTGCGGTGATTTTTGATCCGGTTGCCGCCGACTCTCCTCAAGGCGAGGGTACCTACTACTGGAGTGGCGCAGCAGGCACGTGGTTCTGGATCGATCCCGTTAATAACATGTACTTCATTGGCATGATCCAAAGTCAGGGTGGTAACCGCCCCGGTGCTGCGAATATGCGGGACATTGCCGTGGATATCATTTATGCCGATGCCAGCCTTGATTAATCAATTACCCGCGCAATAACAGGTAGCAACCATGTCAGCAGCGCATAAACCGGGTCCGAGCGCGATCGAACGACCGTCGATGGTCGCGCTTATAGCCCTTGGTATGCTCTGCATACTTGTCACGGTGGTGTTTGCCAGACTGGCCTACGGGCTGATTCTGCCGTCCATGCGCGCCGATCTGGGTTTGTCGTATGCGCAAGCGGCTAATCTAGGCACCGTCACTGCAATCGGCTACCTCGCAGTATTGTTGTATGCCGGGGTATTTGCCGGTCGTTATGGCGGCCGTAAAGCCATTCTTCTGGGATTGGCTTTTGCGTGCGCCGGATTCACGGGCCTCAGCATCAGCACGGTGTATGGTTGGCTGATGCTGTTTATGGTTATGTTGGGATTCGGCACGGCATTTACCTTCACCCCGCTGATATCACTGTTGGGAGGTTGGTATCCGGAACAACGCGGGACGGTTATCGGTTTTGCCAACAGTGGCGTGGGTATTGGCATGTTGATCTCAGGCGCGATTGTACCTGCGCTGACCGAGTCTGATCCAATCGACGGCTGGCGTCAGGTGTGGATGGTTTTTGCCTTCAGCGCCGCCTTTGTGGGTTTGTTGATTGCGCTTTTCCTGCGCAATCCTCCCACTAATCAAAATACCGGCAGCCTCAAGCAAGGCCTGCTGAGCGTTTACCGCAGCCCCCACGTGTTAATCATGGGTTTGATTTATGGACTTGTGGGCCTGACCTACATTGTGCAAACCCTGTTTATGTACAGCTTTGCTTTAGCGTCTGAGGTTCCGGCGATTACCGCGGGGCAACTGGTCGCGCTGATGGGTCTGATTTCGGTGTTTTCTGGTCCGGCCTGGGGTGTGGCAGCGGATCGTATCGGTCATGCCAACGCGCTGGTCATTTGTATGGTGATGGCCATGTTTGGCAATCTGTTACCCGTATTGTGGCCGGAGACCGCCGTGTTTGCGCTGCATTATGTGCTGATCGGTTTGTCGATCAGTGGGCTCTTTACCTCAATACTGGCCGCCTCCACCAGTACCGTGCAACCTCATCTGGCCGCCATGGCCGTCAGTTTTGTTACTGTGTTTTTTGCTTTAGGACAACTGATCGGGCCGGCAGTGGCTGGTGTGCTGATCGATTGGCAACAGGATTTCAGGCTAAGTTTTGGCCTGTGCAGTGCTTTATTGGTGCTAGGTGTATTTCTGAGTCATCGCAGCCGCCGGTTTGTGATACCAAGACCTTGAGCTGAGATTGAGTTGTCAGAATAACCGACAGGCAGGTGATTTATCTTAATCAACTCGACAACAAAGCCGTTATCACCAGCAATCATCCAAAAAAAAGGGATGCCCGTCAGGACACCCCTTTTTTTAACCATACAAACAATCAGTTATGAACTGATCATTACAGCTGCAACAACACGCGTGCGTAGAGACGACGGCCACGGCCATCAAAGACACCCGCATCGTAGTTGATATCACCCACCGCACGGTAAGGAATGGTTGCGTTAAACGCATCCAGTGCACCCACGGTGAAGATGGTCGTACCCATTCTTTCGTTCGCCCACTCATGTGTGAAGCTGTACTGGATATCCACGCTGCGGTAGCTGTCGATACGACGAGTCAGCAATGCGCGTACGGCATCATTGGCAGTGCGGAACTCATTGTCATAGGCCAGGTCACGGTAGGAGCCAATAAAGCGGGTAATGACCGCTGCACTGTGGTTATCCTGCATCCAGCTCAGAGTCAGGTTGCCCTTTTTATCCGGCAGTGAACGCACCAGGTTGCCGTCACCGGTGGTGCCGGCAGCGTCAAACACGCCGGTTTCCAGCAATCCCAGTTCCAGGCCTGGCACATCATTCAACTTGTACTGACGCACATGGGTGTAATCCATGCTGGCGCGGAAACGACCCAGGTCATTTTGCCAGGTGTAGCCGATTTTCAGGTCAACACCGTCAGCCGTGATGGTACCGGCGTTGATCGTACCCAGAACGGTTGTGGTCAGTGCACCCTGGTTAGTACCAAAGGTACGCACAACACCCTCGATCTGGTAGGCGGCGGGGTTAACCACGCAATCCAGACGTGAGCCTGGTGTGACGTTGTTGTAGCCGGTTACGCCACCCACAGTGGCTTGTGTCGCCGGATTGGTACCAAACTGTGTCGCCAGCGCGGTTGGATTACAGGGTGTTAACTGATCCATGGCTGCCCAAGCCCCAGTGCGTGTCGCCGGGATAGTGCCGTTCAACACGTAGTTGGCCGGGTTGGCTGCTGCTTCTTTAAAGCGTGCCAGTTCGTTAGAGATCGCTGAAATACCGGGTTGTGGCAACACTTTGTCGGTCAGATCAAAGCGCCAGAAATCAGCATTCACAGTGAGGCCATCCCATGCGCCTGAACCTGTCCAGATAAAGCCGGCACTGTAGGTATCCGCGTACTCGTTACCTACTTCTGGAGCAGGTCCACCCAAGGTGTAGGTGAAGTTTGGCAACGCGTGGTCATTGCTGACCGGCAACAATCCTGCACGGACTGCCTGGTTACGCAGCGGATCGCGGAAAGTGTTACTGGACGCTTCCAGACCCTCTTCCACAATACCCACGTTAGGTGCACGGAATGATTGTGAGTACGACGCACGGAACAACAGCTCATCCATGGCACGCCAGCTTAGGGCTACCTTAGGTGTTACTTCACTGCCGATACGGCCGCCGTAACTTTCCCAACGCAGTGCAACCTGGCTCTCAACGTTCTCGATCAGCGGCAATGACAATTCACCAAACACCGCTTTCACATCACGGTCATTACTGTAATTAAAGATACAGTTAGAGCACTCGTAGTTGTTACTGACATAATGCGTTCTGTTAGGCGCACCATTGCGGCCCCAATCCAGAATCGCATTCGGGAGTCCTGGCTGGTTCATTTCTGGAGCGATAGACGCATTCTCTTGCATGCGGTACTGAGCGCCCATCGCAAATTGCGCTGTGCCTCCGCGCAGTTCCATCAACTCACCAGAGATCACCGCATCCAACACGCCCAGTTTGTTGCGCTTGTCTGCGCGTTTGATGGTCGGGTTCATCCAGTCCATCAATTCCGCAGAGTTCGCCAGTGCCGGATTGGTCATCTGCGTCAGGAAGGGGTTATAGAACTGGCAACCACCGACGCCCATATTATTACTGGTCAAGGCCAAAGCCAGACTTTCGCGGGTAGTAAACACAAAACCCGGGAAGAAGGTTTGTGTATAACCGTTGTAGTATGCCTTGTTACTGACGTTCCACATGGTGGGCACTGCGCCACCAAACGGGCCCGGTGCATCACGGAAGTTAAAGCTGCTGCTACCGTTGGGCTTGCAGTTTGGACCGCCCAGACCGTTGGCTGCTAATTCTGCGCGGTCACGCTGGAAGGTCTGATACTCCTGCTCAAAGCTGGTACCACTCCAGGAATAACTGACATCGTAGTTAAAACGACGGTCGTTCATGGCATAAAACTCACCCTTCAGGCCAGCCTGAGCACCCAAAGTATCGGTATTGGTGATGTTGGTGTTACCACCGTCGCGTGGCGCATTACCACTCCAGACTGAGGCATAAAACGGCACGTTCATGCCGCCATTTGCCAGGGCGTTTGGCACATTGGGGATATTGGTTGGGCGGGTCAAGCCCACTGACGGGGCAAAATAGCCCAATTCAGCACTCATACCGATGCCGTAACCACCAAACGCCGGGTTGCCGGCGTGTGAACCGGGCGCTGCCAGAAACACAGTCGGACCACGGCTGCCGTTAGCACCAGAATCTGAACGCTGGATTTGTGAACCGGAGTATTGGAAGAAGGAATAAAACTCAGTACTTTCGTTGAAGGTATGATTAAACGCACCAGCAATACTGTCACGTTCAGAACCAACGGTCATGTAACTCCACTCTTCGGTAAACTCGCGACAAGCGCCGCCATTAGCGCCGCGTCGGTCAGTTCTGGTGCCGGTGAAAAACGCGCGACCATCAGCACTCTTCAGAGTAGAACACAGCGGATCTGTCAGAATTTGTTCCGGACTACCGCCCTCTGCTACGTTTCTGGCAGTAATCGCAGAATTTAGATACGCGGTATTTATGCGCGAACCAAAGGCCGGGTTAGCCATTGTTGCACTGATACTGCCTGCAATACCGCCGACAACACCGGTGTATTGCACGTTTTCATCATAAAAACGGCCGTATTCAACTTTGACCGGATCACGGCGGAATGCTTCAGCGGAGATCACAAAGTTTGTGGCACCGCTATCGCTTGCCCAG
>CALQJO020000050.1 GCA_943330915.2 Rhodoferax sp. OV413
GCGCAAGCTCGGTGAGCCTGCATTGATTGAAACTCTTCCTGGAAGCGGGTACCAAATACCATGACCTTACCCCATCAGTGGAACACCATCCGATTACGACTGACGCTGCTGTACGGTGTTGCGTTCTTTATCGCCGGGCTTCTGTTTATTGGCACCATGTATTTTCAATTGAGTGCTGTTATTGGACAACAGCTGATCTACAGCAGTGTTGTGGGACACCAACCCATACCCGAGGGCGCAACGGTTGTGATTCCCGAAGGGGCCACCGCGGAACCCACCATCGTCCGCATTGAACGAGGGAGCGCAGACGTGTTGTCGTCTGCTGACCTGCCACTTGCGCTGCGCGAAGGCTTTGAAGCCATCAATGAAGCTGAAGAGAGATTCACGGCAACTCGCGCCGCAGCGCTGCAAAGAATCATGATCGTGTCATTGATTTCCCTGCTAACCGTCAGTGCCATTGCGGCGCTTCTCGGCTGGGGGCTGGCAGGACAGGCGCTCAGGCCTCTGCGACAGATTACTGCCACTGCGCGCGGCATCGCAGACCGCAACTTGCATCAACGCATCAACATGCAAGGTCCACAGGATGAGATCAAGGATCTCGCTGACACGCTGGACAGCATGTTGCAACGTCTTGATCGTGCATTTGACAGCCAGCAACGATTCATCGCAAACGCCTCTCACGAACTGCGCACACCTTTATCGATCAATCGCACCTTGATCGAAGTTGCACTGCTCAAAGAAGGCCGAAATGACACGGCCTTTGCTCACTTTGGCGCCAATCTGCTGGCGATCAACCAACGGCATGAACGTCTTATCGATGGATTGCTGATGCTGGCGAGCAGCGATCAGGCAGTCACCGACAGACATCCCGTTGACATGGCTGACGTCGCTCACCATGTGCTGGCAGAGTGTGAGTCAAAAGCGCTGGCGGCGGGTGTCACGGTGCATAGTGATCTGGCGCCTGCCCTTTGCACAGGCGATTCGGTGTTACTGGAGAGACTGTTACAAAACCTGATCGACAACGCCATCCGCTACAACCTGGCGCAAGACGGCTGGATACGCCTGATAACGGGAAGTGATGATCAAGGGCGCGCCAAGGTCACAATCGAAAACTCAGGCTCGGTGATTCCTGTTTATGAAGTGCCGCACCTGTTTGAACCGTTTCGCCGACTTTCAAACACCGAGCGCCAGGCAGATCTGGCTGGCAGCCTGGGACGGCGTGGGGCTGGTTTAGGTCTGTCTATTGTCCGATCTATTGTGACCTCTCATGGTGGTGAGCTTTTCGCGATCGCTCGTCAGAACGGTGGGCTCGCGATCAATTTTTGCTTGCCCTGTCACAAAACCTAACGCATAGCCAACACGCCCTTTGTCATGATGCACACTCAATCAATGACAAAGGAGTGGCTCGCCATGAATTTTCTCACCTACAAGACTGCAAAAAACGTTTGTCTTCACAGCGCTCTGGCATCAGTCGCATTGTCTTTTGCACTCAATGCCAGCGCACAACAAGCTGCGGAAATAGAGCAATTGGTAGAGTATGCGCAATGCATCCGCGACAACGGTTTTGCCGAATTCCCGGACCCTGGCCCTGATGGACGCATGGAACTGCGACTTAACCCAGCCACGGCAGAGAGGTTCGAAGCCGCACAACGCGCCTGTACAGACAAGTTACCCAGCGGCCTGGCCGCGTTAAATGCGCCGCCGACGCCGGAGCGAATCGAAGCCCTGGTGAAGTTTGCACAGTGTATGCGTGACACCGGCGTGTCGGATTTCCCGGATCCTTCGCCACAAGGCTCCTTTGAAATCGCGGCCAATCTGGACATGACAACACCCCAGATGCAGCAAGCGGCAGAAACGTGCAGGGAAACCACTCAGGTTGGCAGCCTGATGTTTCGCAGAGCCGGGCCGTGAAAACTTTGTTGACCGGCAAACGCACGATGTGGCTCGGCATCGGAGCGGTATCACTGGGGTGCCTGATTGCAGCCATTCTAGGCTTAAAACCAGGATCGCCGTCGGCATCTGATGATGCAACTGCCGTGTCAACCGCGACCATCGTGCGCACCACCTTGCTGGATGCGCGCACACAAAGCGGAACACTGGGTTTTGGCAATCCGTCAGACGTCCCCTTTATCAGCAACGAACGCTCGGGGATTGTCACCTGGATGGCGCCGGAAGGCTCGATTGTGTCCCGGGGCGAACCGCTGTTTGCGATCGATGGTCAGCCGGTGATTCTTATGTACGGCGAACTGCCGCTTTTCCGCTCCCTGCGTTTTGTAGGGCAGAGCTTTGCAGAGTTCGAGTGGCTTGAGTTAAACAACGCGCGAGACGACGTCCGCAAAGCAGAGCTCAGTCTCGCCTTGCAGAATGCGCGGTTGGCAGAAGCCCAGGTAAAGCTCAATGAGACACGCATGCTCCAGCAAGACAGCCTGTTGGATGAACCTGTCACACCGCCTTTTGTGCGCCGCATGCAGGCGGTGGATGCTGCCCGCGCAAGACTGCGCCGCATCGAGCAACTGCACGAGGCAGGCTTCACAACCTCGGCAGAGCTTGAGCAAGCGCGTTACGAAACGGCTGCGGCCCATGCAGATCTGGATGCAACAAGACGCGACAGCATCCAATTGTATGCAGCTGCCGAGACCGCTGTGGCTGATGCACTGCTGGCACAACATCAGGCTGAACGGGCCTTGAGAGACGCCCAGGATGAACAAAACACGCTGCTTTCCAGCGACAATGCCAATGCTGACATTGCACTGCTGCAGGAAAATCTCGCGGCCCTGGGTTACAACGGCTCGGCGGACGCGGTCATACGCCACTGGCAAACACAGGCGGGACGTTCAGCCAGTGGTCTGATCGAACCAGGACAAGTTGTCGTCGCCAGTGGTGCTGTCAGAATCGCGGAACATCTCGCTAAAGTCGGAGATGTCGTCTTCAGTGGCCAGGGTCAGGGCAACATGCCCGCCAATAACATGTCCGACCTGATCGTGCGCTACACCAGCACGCAGCGAATGGTTAGTGTTCCCCTTGGGATTGCTGATCACGATTACGCCCGCCCCGGTGACTCGGTGATTGTTACCTTGCCCACAGACGTCGAGATACCCGGCGTCATTTCAGACGTCAGCACAGTATTCGACGCGCAAGGAATGGCTGACACCGAGATTGCCATACCCGACCAGGATGCGCTCGGGACTCTTGAAGCCGCATCCGTCGATGTTGAATTTGTGGTCGGCAGACGCGCCGATGTGTTGGCAGTCCCTGTGACGGCGCTGCTGGCCCTGCCAGACGGTCGGTTTGGTGTAGAAATTGTCACCAACAACAGTACCCACACGGTTGCCGTCAGCACCGGACTGTTCGCACGCGGCAATGTGGAAATCAGCGGACCGGACATCGTTGAAGGCCTGGCAGTGAGGATACCGCGATGACTTGCGAGACTGGCGACACGGTTGTCTCCCTCCGGGAAGTGACACGCCGGTACGGCAAGGATTTGATAGCCCTCAATCGGGTGAGTATCGACATCAGGCGTAACGAATTCGTCGCCATTGTCGGACCTTCTGGTTCTGGCAAGACTACCTTGCTCAACATTGCAGGCACTCTTGACCGGGCAAACTCCGGACAGGTCATTGTTGATGGCCGGGATGTCGCCCTGCTGAACGACAATGAGCTCTCAGCCTTACGGGCACATCGCATCGGTTTTGTATTTCAGCACTTTCATCTCGAACAGGGCATTAATGCCCTGGATAACGTTGCCGATGGCATGTTGTACACAGGAATTGCCTTGCCCGAGCGACGCGAACGCGCTGACGCCGCACTGCGGCGCGTTGGACTTGGCGAGCGTCTGACGCACCTGCCCCATCAGCTTTCCGGCGGGGAAAAACAACGGGTTGCCATTGCGCGAGCGGTCGCGCGTGACCCGGCTTTGCTGCTGGCAGATGAACCCACCGGGGCGCTTGATACCCAAAATGGTGCCGGTGTCATGGAGCTGTTGATGACACTGCATAAAAGTGGGACCGCCATTGTTGTAATAACCCATGATCTGGCCATCGCGGCACAGTGCCCTCGTCAGATCCGCATGCGCGATGGCTGTATCGTTGAGGATCAGGGGAGAGGGCTGACGTGATACCTGCGCGTTCCGTTCAACTCAGCTTTGCTGACCTGGTGCGTCTTGCCAGTCACGGTCTGCGGGCGCATCCGCTGCGCGTTGTGCTGTCGGCGCTTGGCATTGCTATCGGCATCGGCGCCATGTTGGCGGTGGTTGGTATCTCCGCCTCCAGTCGTGCGGAGTTGAATAGTCAACTTGACGCGCTGGGCACCAATTTGTTGACCGCGCAGCCCGGCACACGATTCACCGGCGAGGTGGCGACCTTGCCCGACGAAGCGCCCGACATGATTGGGCGGTTATCCGACGTATACGCGGTCAGTGCCATTGGCCTGCTGGACCTGAACGCCTACCAGCATAACCATATCCCAACCATTCAGACCGGCGGAGTTGTTGTGTACGCCACAACAATTGATCTGCCTGACACGGTGGGCGCGGTGATGGCAGCGGGGCGCTGGCTTGATGAAGCCAGGGCAGAATTCCCGGCGGTTGTGCTTGGACATCGCGCCGCAGCGCGCCTCGGCATCAGCAACCGGCATATGGGCCTGCAAATCTGGCTGAGTCAACGCTGGGTGACGGTCACAGGCATACTTGAACCGGTCACGCTGGTCCCATCGCTGGATTTTGGGGTGTTCATCGGCTGGCCAGCGGCGGATCACTATTTTGATATCGATGCTGACATCACCATGGTCTTTGTGCGGGCCGATCCAACGGCAGTGGCCAAGGTCTCAGCAGTGCTTGGCAACGCCGCAAATCCTGCTGACCCTAACGAAGTGCAGGTCTCTCGTCCCTCTGATGTACTGGCTGCGCAGGCAGCGGCCGATCTGGCATTCACCGGCCTGCTGGTTGGACTCGGGGCGGTTGCCCTGCTTGTTGGCGGGATCGGGGTCATTAACACCATGGTTATCTCCGTCCTGGAGCGACGCGCCGAAATTGGCTTACGGCGCGCGCAAGGTGCAACCAGAGGCCACATCAGAATTCAGTTTTTAAGTGAAGCCCTGCTGCTCTCATGCCTCGGTGGTGGCGCCGGGATTGTGATCGGCGCATCAGTCACAGCTGGCTATGCGACCCTGCAGCAGTGGCCTCTCGCGCTTCCGCTCTGGGCCGTGATGGGTGGCATGCTGGCGACACTGGTCATTGGCGGCGTTGGCGGACTCTACCCGGCCCTGCGCGCTGCGCAACTGTCGCCAACGGAAGCCCTGCTTTCCGGCTAGAGACTGCGGGCACCCAGCCATTCAGCCCGCAGGCGCTCGATCGCCTCACTTGCCTCGTCATCCACTTCAACCTCAAAGTCACCGCGCACAGGACTCAGCGTTACAGGCAGCGTTTTTAACAAGCCATCACGAAACAGCGTGAACTCAACCTCATCTCCCGGGTTATAACGCCGCAGCAGTGCGTCGAGGTTGCTGCCAATACGCACGCCATTCAGCGCCAGCAGTTCATCACCGGCATTAATGCCCGCGCGCCAGGCGGCGCCATCAAGCCGCGGCGACGTCACCACCGGTGGATTGCCGCGCAGCGATACATCCAGCGAGACCTGCACCGGGTCTTCGCTGGTATCTTCGCGCTCCAGCTCCCAGCCTATCGATTGCAGCGCCTCTTCCACGGGCAAAGGCTGCGTGTCGTAGACCCAGCCATCCAGTTGTTGGGCCAGTATGTCACCGCCAGCGGCCGCCAGACGCTCGCGAAAATCGGCGTAGGTAAAGCCTCCGTCCCCCAAGGGGAAATCGTCATACAGGCTGGTCATCACCGTATCGAGGCTGCGGTTGCCGTCACTGGCGCGGCGGATTTCCAGATCCAGCACCAGCCCCAGCAGTCCACCCTGACTATAAAACGACACGGTGCGGTTGGGTTTGTCTGCCGCGCGGTCGGCGCCGCGGTGAAACCCTTTGGTCCAGGCCTCAAGGCTGGCACGGGCCAGTGTGTCCTGGTTGTAGCCGGGCGCATCCACCACACTGCTGATAAGCTCGGCCAACTGATCGCGGTAATCGTCCACCGGTACCAGACCGGCGCGCACCGGCAGCAATTGGTCGTAGTAACTGGTCAGGCCTTCGGCAACCCAGAGCAGTTCTGTGTAATTGATGTTCTGGTAGTCATAGCGGTCGATGGACGCCGGACGGAAGCGTTTGACGTTCCAGGTGTGAAAAAACTCATGGGCCATCAGTGCCAGAAAACCCTGCCACCGCTCGTCGTCCCAAAAGGCGCGCGGGTCGGCATGCACCACAGTGCTGTTGTAGTACTCGGTACCACCACCCAGGCCGTCGCCGCTGTGCAAGATAAACAGGTAATAATCCGTCGGCAAGCCAGTATCCGCCCCGGCAAACACCTCGACGGTTGCGGTGACGATGGCGCCAATATCATCGGCAAGCCGTTCTTCGTCGCCATCCCAAATGCCGTGAATCAGAAAGTCGACATTGATGCCTGAGGCTTCAAAGCTCACCAGATCAAAAGTGCCGATCTCAATCGGTGAATCCACCAGGCGGTCATAATGCGGCGCTACAAAATGGCCCTGCTCGGGCTGCTCCATGCCGGCGGCGGCCTTCCAGCCTGTCGGCAGATCAATGGTGACCTCAAGAGGCTGGTCGCGCAGCGCATCGGCATACACAAACACCGCGGCCGGATTCAGAAATGCATGCTCGGCATCCACATGGCGGGTGCGATCGTTCAGGCTGTCGGCATACACACGGTAGCGCACTACCACATCACCGGCACCTGCGTCAGGTCTGCTGACCCGCCACGACGAGGTCGCGGTCTGCTCAAGGGGCAGCGCATTGCCATTGCCATCACTGACCTGCATGCCCGACACCGTGCCCACAAAATCCATGACCAGATACAGACCGGATCGCCAGATGGGCAGGTGAAAATCCAATGTATTGCCAGTCACGTCGCTGAAGCGAGCCTCAATAGTGACCTGTTGCATGGCGCGCTCGGACAAGTCCACTTGGTAGCGGGTTTCTGCGGCGTTCACTGTGCAGCTCAGGCAGAACAGGGCCAGCGCGAACAACGCTGCCGTCAGGGAATGGGGTGCGGGTCTGGCATGTATTTGCTTAAGGTTCATACACTTTCCTCCGAAGAGGTTGAAGGATAACCCAAATCAGAGGCACCACAAGAGCAGGTTTTTGACGTCTTGATTTACTAAGGCTAGCCCAATGTTCCTGGCGCCATGTCGGCATCAGGGCTGCTAAGGAAGGGATAAAACTGAGCAAGACCTGCTTTGATCGACTACGCTCATTGCAGGTAAGCATTCCTTTAGTGTGTTGACTTGCCGCTCACTCTTAATCAAACTGATCAAAATGATCATTTTGATTAAAAAGGAAGCAAATTTGGACACACTTAATGCCAGTGATGCTAAACGAGAATTTGGTGATGCGTTGATACGAGCCCAGCATGGTCCAGTGCGGATCAACAAAAATGGCAAACCGGTAGCCGTCCTTGTTTCTGCCAGCGAGTTTACGCAACTGCAAGCCTATCGGGAGCGTTGTCTCCAGCAGGAAATTGCCGAAGGGATTGCCGACCTTGATGCCGGTCGCGTCATTAACGGCGAAGAGGTGATTGCGGAACTCAGGACACGGCTATCGAATGCGAACGGTTAAGTTCACCAGAAACGCCAGGCAGGACCTGATCTCTATCATTGATTATTCAGTGCTGACTTGGGGCGACGCGCAAGCAGCCAAGTATATTGACGGACTTGAAAAACTGGTCCTGACGCTCGCTCAATCACCCCTGTTGGGGAGGGATTGCAGCGATCTCGGCAAAGGTCTTTTGGCATTTCCCTACGAAAAACATCAGATCTATTATCTGGTTCAAGCGCATGGAACCAGCATTGTGCGGGTGCTGCATAGCAACATGGAAAGCAACAAGAAAGCCTTGTCCCAGGCGCTTTAAAGTGATCAAGCCGCCTCCTCGCTGATATCCCGCAGGGCTTTCACCAGCACATCGCTGTCCTGCGCACCGGAGATGATGTACTTGCGATTAATGATAAACGCGGGCACTGAGGACACACCGGCATTCTGGTAGGTCTCTTCATCCTGACGCACTGCCGCCTCATACTGGTCCGACTCCAGCACTTGTCTGGCTTCCTCCCGGTCAAGCCCCAAGCCGTCAACGCAATCAAGCAGTACCTGTGGGTCAGCAATATCGCGTGCCTTGCCAAAATACGCCTCAAACAGCGCCAGCTTCATGGCGGTCTGCTGGCCCTGCTGCGCGGCCCATTTCACCAGTCGGTGACCGTCAAAGGTATTGGCGGTGAGCCGCTCCTGCAATTTGTCAAAGTTGACGCCGAGGTCTTTGGCGATGGTCATCATGTTGCTCTGTGCAGCGCGCATTTCGTGTTCGCTGCGGCCATATTTTTTGGCCAACGCCTGCACAATGGGCTGGCCCTTGCCGCTGTGGTAGGGGTTAAGTTCAAAAGCACGCCACTCAATGTTGAACAGGTAATCTGGCCCCAGCTGTTTCATGGCTTGTGTCAGCCGGGCGTAGCCGATGGCGCACCAAGGGCAAGCAATGTCGGAAACGATGTCGATCTGAAGTGTATGCATGATGCAACCGGGCCTGTTTTTGTTGTCGCCGGGCGGGTTGCCAAGCTGGTAAAGTAAAGCATCAAAAACAGAATAATCACAAGAAGCGGAGGCTTTCATGACATCTCGTATCACTTCAACCAGCCTGAAACACCTGATTGGCGCCCTGTTGATGGCAACTCTGGCGGCGCCTTTGCACGCCGACTCCTGGCCGCAAGAGGCCGTGGGCGCTGAAGCCGCTGGTTTCACGGCAGAGGGTATCGCCAAACTGGACAGCGCCATGCGCGAGATTGTTGCCAACCAGGATGTTGCCGGCATGGTATGGATGCTGGGCAAAGACGGCCAAATCGCCACCTTTGAGGCGGCTGGTCTGGCGCGTGTTGATGATCAGGCGCCGATGACCCAAGACTCACTCTTCCGCATCTACTCCATGAGCAAACCGGTTACCGGCGTGGCGATGATGATGCTGTGGGAGCAAGGACTGTGGGATTTTGATGACCCAATCAGCAAATTTGTCCCCGAGTTTGCCAATCTGAAAGTGCTTTCAAACAACAATACCGAACTGGACGACCTGACCCGTCAACCCACCATGCGTGAATTGATGAGCAACACGGCCGGCTTTGCCTATGGTTTATTTGGCGACGATCCGGCGAACCGGGCGTTCCGCGATCAGGCGGTGCTGGCCTCTGGCGACCTCAATGAAATGATTCAGAAAATCGCCAGTATTCCGCTGTTGGCGCAGCCTGGCGAGCAGTGGTACTACTCGATAGGCATGGATATCCAGGGTTATATTGTTGAGAAACTGACCGGCATGCGTTTTGGTGAGTACCTGCGTCAACATCTGTTTGAACCACTGGACATGATGGACACACGTTTTTATGTGCTGCCAGAGGATGTGCAGCGTTTTGCCGAGGTGCACTATTGGGATGCCGACAACAACACACTGGCCCAGCAGGCCGAGCGACCTGATCGGCCCAGCTATCTGGATGCAGATCGGCTGGAATCCGGTGGTGGCGGCCTGGTGTCGTCCACCCATGACTATGCACGTTTTATCCAGATGCTGATGAACAACGGCGAGCTGGACGGCGCGCGTATCCTGACACCTGAATCAGTGCGCATCATGAGCACCAACAGCCTGACGGGCGAGGAAGACATGCGTTATGGCATTGGCGGACCCGGTCAGCCGGGCCAGGGCTGGGGAGTTGATATGGCGGTGTTGTTTGATCCGCAGGCGGCCGGTTCGCCACAAGGACCCGGCACGTATTACTGGGCGGGCGCTGCTGGCACATCGTTCTGGATTGATCCGGTGAATGATATCTTCTGGCTGTCAATGATTCAGGCGCAGGGCGCACGACGCCCGGGTTCCGCGAATATGGGCGAGGTGGCACGGGATATCATTTATGAGAGTCTGCAGGAGTGAGCCGTGACGTTCAGCGCAGTCCCATCGCGCGCAGCAACGATGAGGCAGCGGTGAGCGTCGGGTTTCGTTACATGTTCCAGGATGTTGGGGGGCCGCCAATACGTGCGGCCCTGCTAAACACCGTAGTCGCGCTCTACCTTGGATATCCGGGCCTTGAATGAGGAGTACCATTTCTCGCGACCCAGTCTTTGGGCTTGCTGATGGTCAAGGTTGGCCTTCCACTGCTTGATAGACTCAAGATCAGACCAGTATGACACGGTAATTCCAACATCTTCTCGCGCTGTTTCTATGCCTAAAAACCCTGGTTGTTGTTGGGCCAACTCAACCATGTTATCTGCCATCTGAGCGTATCCGTTATCACCTTCTGTCCGCAGAGACGTAAAGATCACCGCGTAGTATGGCGGTTTTGGTGTTTTGGCAATGAGTGACATTTGTGCTCCTTTGAGTTTTGTACGTAACCGGCGGATGCTGCCGTAGTCTTTCACGCGACCGCGTCGTCGGCAAGTGCAAAGAGCCTACCTTGATGTTGGACAGAACTGCCTTTTAGGGGTAACGTAAAGCGCCCGAGTAATAACAACAATGACGTGCTTTTAGGGAGTGAAAATAATGACAAGAAAATTCCTCTTTACCTTGGCAATTGTGGCGAATACCTCGCTGCTTGCCCTGCCGGCCGGTGTGCTGGCCCAACCCGATATTGAACCAGCTGAACCATTCAAAGTCGGCACCTTTGTGGTCGGCAATGAGCAGTTTGCCGGCCTCGTAATGCGCGATGATTCCCTGATTGTTGATCTGGCGGAAGCCAATCAAGCGCTGGAGCTGATGCCGGAGTACCCCGATGTTGATATGCCCGATGATGTGCTCGGCCTGATCGAAGGTTATGAATACGGGCTGAAATACCGTGTTTACGAAATCGTCAACGCACTGGTCGCATCAGGTCAATTAAGCGGCAGCGACCGACCCGACTACATCCATGCGGTGGCCGATGTCGATATCCGCGCGCCGATCCAGTACCCCAGCAAAATCATGAACGCAGCGGTCAATTTCTACACGCACGCCTGTGAAGGCTGCACGGAGGAAGAACTGGCCGAGCGCACCCGTCAGCGTCAGGAAAACCGTGGCGTGCCTTACTTGTTCCTGAAGCCAACCCGCGGCGCCGTCATCGGTGATGGTGAAGACGTGATCATGCCCTTTGGCCGCGACGAGATTGAATATGAAGTCGAAATGGCCATCGTTTTCGGCCGCTCCGGCAAGTATGTTTCGTCGGCCCGCGCCTATGATCATGTCTTCGGTTACATGGTGGCGATGGATATCTCTGATCGTGGTGGCCGTCCGCCAGGGGGCTTCAGCTCAGGTCAGGACTGGTTTGTTGGCAAGGGCCACGATACCTTTGCGCCGCATGGTCCGTGGATTGTGCCTAAAGAGTTTTATGGTGACCCCATGGAGCGTCTGCACCAGATCACCGTTGTGGATGGCGTCACCGTGCAGGAAGCCCGTGCGGGCGACATGATCCACAATATCCCGGAACTGATTGAGTACGCCTCTTCGCTGATCACAATATTCCCCGGCGATGTGCTGCAAAGCGGCACCTCTGGCGGCACCGGTTCAGGACGTGTTGAGCGTGCCACCGGTTCAGGTTATCTGGTTGATGGCGAGACTATCAGCGCCACCATCGAAGGTATCGGCACGCTGACCCACCGTGTGGTGCGTGAGCAGAGTGTGCCGGCCGATCTGTCCGGTTCGCAGTTGCCGCCAACGAGCACTTACCGTAATCGCTAATCTGGTGTCATGGCACACCTGATAACACAGCTGATGAAAAAAAGAGCCCTGACCCATGGAGTCGGGGCTTTTTTTGTGTCCGTGAGGATGGGGCAAGACCACGTGTTCAGTACCCTTTCTTGCTGGACATCCAAAGCGATTTGCTGAGCGAGCTGCGAACGACTGTTGTTATACCGATGACGCCTTCCAAACTTGCGGCGCCAATCAGTTTGACCCGGCTAAACCCTTGCATCGTTATTGACGGAAAAACATTTACTGTCATGACACAAGAGATCGCAGGTGCAGATCGTCATCAGCTCGGTGATCAAGCGTCTGACCTATCGTCCTATCGTTCAGAAATCATCGCTGCAATCGATTTTGTACTCTCTGGCATATAACGGCAGTCATCGGCGTAAACCCGCCACTTACTGCCCTGGCGGGTACTGGCCAGCATCTGTCAGCGTGCGGGGGCGATAGTTAAATTCGGGGGCATTCCAACGCATCCACACACTTGGGTCCACCGTCACATTGACTGCAGGCTTGCCTTCTATCCCTTTGTTGAAATGTCTGAAGTGTCTGCCATCGCCAGGGGCTCTCAACTTGCGGAACCATGCATAAACTCCTTTCAAAAATTTCTTGAAGGAATCCTGTGGTGAGGTTTTCCAGGCATCCTCTGCCGCGATAAACCCATCCAGTTTTAGCCCAGCGCTCGAAGCCTTCTCGATCATCCATTGGAAAGGAATGTCGGCAAGCAAGTCCTCTGCGCCGTATCCACCGCCTACGTTCGCATGTGCGCCGATAAACCAGCGCTGTTCAACGTCGAGGTTTCCCGGTTTTTTCTGTCCATTTTCACCCGTCCATAACGGTACGTCGTAGGCGGCGCGATGCTCATCCAGTGCAACGGCGTGGTAGGCATAATTCACAATGCTGGAGAGTTCGGTGTCGTGCCATGAATATTTTCCGTGCTCAGACAGGTTGGTGCCAGGAATCCCTAATGCGCCAACGGTATCCCATACGCCGATGAAGTGAACCCTGGGCGCACGGCTGTAGTTGTTCCTGAATGCCTGGCATTCGTCGCAGTCCGGGCTCAAGCGTTTGTCTCGGTAGATGCCTTCTGCCTTATCGAGCAGGCCTGGCGTCACGATACGCAGGAGTCCGCATTTTCGTATCAAACCCACAAGACTTCGTGCCGTATAAGCACCACGACTGAAACCAAAAATCCAAATTTCGTCGTTGTTGTTGTAGTGTTTTGCGAGCCATTCGTAGCCCTCCAGCAAATTCTTACTGAGGCCGTGGCCAGTGACGCCGCCCATAAAACGGTCAGACGTTCCAGTACCTACACCGGAGTCATAGAAAAATGTTTGCCTGATATCGTCATCTTGTTCACGGATGCGTTCAGCAAGACGAAAAACATTTGTCTGGTCTTCTGGATCGTTCCAGGTTCCGTCGAACAGAAGAATCAATCGTTGTTTTGTCATGGAGCCTCCGCTGTTGCTGTTGGTCAGGCGGCTTACCAGTTTTATCGTTTTTAAGAGCGACTTTTGTCATTACTGATTTTTTGCCATCCTGTTTAAACCTGATAGCAGAACGTAGATTAAAAAACCAAAAAAAGTGTCTGGGATTATCGTGCGCGGGTTGGATTTGTGCTTTAGGTCACATTTTTGATTGTTAACGGCAGTCCAAGATATTGTCCGCAACCCCAGCGGGTCAAAACTAGAATGCCGTTGACCTTATATTCGCACTTCATTGTCTGGCACAAACACGATTTTTAACTTGTAGCCCACTGCGGCCGCGTAGTCGGTAAGTGTAGAGAGCTTAGGAGAGATGTTTGAGCTGACACTTTCCAACCTGGAAATATTACTTTTATTGGTTTGTAAAATTTCGGCCATTTGCTCTTGAGTAAGCCCGGCTTTCTGCCGTAGCGCAATCAGCTGCTTTCGTACTTCGTACCCTGCGGAGAGTTTGTCATAGCTTTTCTTGACGCCTTCACGTTTTAAGGCTTCTTCCTTGAAGGATTTGAAAGTTGGTCTAGTCATTTTTTATCACCTTCATTACGAACTTTTTCATTGAAGAATGTGACGATCCATGTCATGAAAAGAGGTTATCACAAATGATAACTGCGTCAAGAGGGCTGCGATGCAACCAACAATTTATCCACCGGCATTGCTGCCCTTCCTTGCGATTCGCGTAACGAGGCTGGAGGCGCATTGTGGGCTAGTGTCTTGGCAAACACCGTCTACAAACTCTGGTGGGGTTCTGAAGGGACTGCCGGGTACAGCAGATTGGACCGAGGGATATTGATGGTGTTGAACGGATTTAATCAGCTGCAGCAGGGCTGGGCTGGGATGGGCTATCAATGAGGTCAATTGGTTTGTTGGCGGCGTCTGAATATTCTGAAGTTCGTTTAGCGCAGACTGCGCAATAATAAGCTTCACTCACGCGATACCCAGTATTTTCTTGGCTTCGTCCAATGTGACGGTATTGCTCTCTCGGATATCCGCAAGACCTTGAGCTACGGCCTTTACGAACCGCAATTCTTCAGTGGGTTTTTAATAATATTCAAGACCTTGCACCATAGCATCCCCGCGACCACGACTCGTCAGGAGTATAGGTCGATGTGTTTCATTTGTACGACCAACGACTTTGCCAGAATTGACCTTCAGATCATATAGTTGCCACCAACAAAGGAGCCACTAACCTGCATTGGCAACCAGTTGCTGCAGCGCCTCCTGAGCAAGGGTATTCACGCTCTTTCCTTTCGCTTGAGCTGTCAGCGCCAATTGCTCATGCAACTCAGGCGAAATCCTGAGGTTAAATTTTCCGGAATAGTGCCGTCGTGGCTCAATACCTTTTTCTTTGCATACCTCAAGAAACACATGCAAAGACTTCTTGAATTCTGCTCTGAGCTCTTTGGGGTTGCGGCCATAAAAATCGGCGCCACCATTGAGCCCAAGAATTTCTCCCCGGAACGTATCCAGCTCGGAGTCATATTCAATTTTTGCGTGATAGCCTTCGAGTGTCATTGTGTTCATGGCGATACTCCGTGTTGCTCCAGCCATTTTCGAAAGTCCGCCCCTAGCTCAACAAGCAGTGATTCAACGTCACGCCACTGAACGTTTGCACTTAACGGCCGAGAGAAGATGGCTTCCAGAGTTCTTTGGTGCTTCCTGCTCATAGGCGGATAGTACCACTTTTAGGTACCATGTAGAACAAGCTATCCATGTGTTTGTCCTTTGTGAATGACGTCTAACTTCACTATAGACAACCCGGCTTAACTGTGTGGCACGCCGTGAGTTGACCCGATAACCCACTGAGATAATGGCTTCGATGTTGTAGTGCTTAACATCACGAGCAACTGTCCGCTTGCCTTCCTGTTGAACTGTTGCCATTTAGGAAACAGTTGCCATGGAATCCAACTCCCCCACTTAAAATTAGACCGTACTGGCCGAGGTTTGCGCTTAGACATCGACTTTAATCCAGAAAACGCCTATAGTTTCTGACACAAAAATATAGGCTTATTTGTGTCAGGACACCCCATGAAAAATGACATAAAAACAGTTGATGAACAAATACTTAGCCTCATATATGGGAATAGAAGGGGTTGGGTATTCACCCCCGACAATTTCAAACATCTGGGCAGCCGGGATAGCATTGCCTCTGCTCTCAAACGTCATAAACAATCCAGCCTCATAAGACAACTTGCCAGAGGCGTATATGACTACCCCAAAATTGATCCCGAACTGGGAATTCTGGAGCCCTCCGCCGAAACAATAGCCAAAACATTGGCAGGTCGGGACGCGACTCGCCTGCAGCCCTCTGGCGCCTATGCCGCCAATTTGTTGGGGCTATCGACTCAAGTACCCATGAAAATTGTTTACCTGACTGATGGGCGGTCACGAACTGTTCAATTAGGCCAAAGGCAAATAATCCTGAAGAACACCACGCCTCGTAATATGGCTACCGCAAATAAAATCAGCGGCCTCGTCATACAGGCGCTACGATATTTGGGTAAGGACAACATAACCCAAGAGGAAATAGCCACGTTGAAAATGCGCCTTAGTCCTACCGACCGCAAACAACTGATAGCCGACATACGCTATGCACCAGAATGGGTAGCAGAGATTTTTCGCGAACTGGCATAAGAGGTCGAACCATTCTGATGAAAACTCTGTTAGAGATGGATCTCAACAGACGCACGCTGATATTTGAGCAAGCAGCTGCAAAAATGAATTTGGCTCCCGTCGCAGTGGAGAAGGATTTCTGGGTTTGTTGGACTCTGGGAAAAGTATTTAAACTGAGTTGCGGTCGTCACCTTACATTCAAAGGCGGTACGTCTTTATCAAAGGCGTGGGGGCTGATCGAGCGCTTCTCTGAAGATATTGATATTACGATTCACCGTGATTTCCTCGGTTTTGGTGGTGACCGTGCACCTCATGAGGCTGTTAGCAAAAGTCTGCAAAAAAAGCGTCTGGAAGCACTAAAAACTGCTTGTGAGCAGTACATAGCAGGTTCATTGCTCAACGAACTACAAGCGGCAATCGCAGATGATCTGACGGAGTTAGGGTCTTGGTCTCTCAGACCTGATACTGATAACAGCCAAACGCTGTTGTTTGATTACCCCAGCGTATTTCCTAGGGGAGCTAAATACCTGCGTCGTTGGGTACAAATTGAAATGGGCGGTCGTGCTGACGTGGAACCATCGTCTCAAGTAGTTATCCAACCCTATGTAGCTGAGATTTTCCCCCAAATATTAACTGACGCCAGCGTGGAGGTTAGAGCACTCTTGCCTGTGCGCACCTTCTGGGAAAAAGCGATGCTCCTGCATGAGGAAGGCTTTCGCCCTGACAGCAAACCGCGGAAAAATTCATTAGCACGACACTACTACGATATCTATCGAATGATCCAGGCAGGGGTGGGCGAGCAAGCTCTTACTCAAATGGAACTTTTTTACAGTATTGCTGCTCAGCGTGAGCAATACTTTGGCTACACTTGGATGGATTACAAAACCCACCTGCCAGGAAAACTACGCATATTGCCGGCTGATAAAGATCTCCCTGCCTGGTCAGCTGATTACAAAAGTATGCGAAATGAAATGTTTTTTGGAGAAGTGCCCTCATTCGAAAAAGTGCTGAAAGAAGTAAAGATATTTCAGGACAAATTCAATAGCGCTGAATAGTCTGCTTAATGCAGAGCAGCCAAGTTAATTGATGCTGGATAAGGCTGGCCGTACTAACCACGACAACCATTTTCGTGACGGTACGAAAATGGTCAGTGGCCGCGTGATTACTAGCCTCACTGGATTAGACTTCTCGATGGTTGGCAGGGGTTCTGTCCCGCCTTATCGATGTCAGCCAGTTTGTAATCTCACCAGTCTCAGTTCGTCCAGACGAACAACCGAGAAATCCTCGGTAGTTGCTGACAGTACCAAACAACTCAGCCATTTGAGACTGTTCTGGTCAACCAATTCCGGACACATTTTTAAACACCAATTCATGATCAACTGGCGACCTTCCGCCGTTGGCTGAATGTAACCGTTGTAAGTTGTAATACCGGATGTAGTCGGCTACATCTTTTTTCATTTGTTCACGTGTCGGTTGTGACACTTTAAAAAGCCAATCATGTTTCAGACTGCCAAAAAATCGTTCGACTACTGCGTTGTCCCAGCAAGCGCCGACATCACCCATGCTCGCCCTGATGCCGAAGCGGTTAAGCTGCTTGCGGTAGCGCGCACTGGTGTACTGCGACCCGCGATCGCTGTGGAACACCAGACCTTTTGGCGGGCGGCGCAGGTTGTAAGCCATGATCAGCGCACGCAACACCAGACTGGTCGTCATGGTTTTATCAATCGCCCAGCCAACAATGCGGCGCGAGTACAGATCCATCACTACGGCCAGATACATCCAACCTTCACCGGTGCGACAGTACGTCACGTCGCCGGCCCAGATATGGTTAGGCGCTACTGGGTTGAAGTTCTGATTCAACAAATTATCCGCCACTGCATCGCTGTGTTTACGCTTGGTCGTCACCTTGTAAGCCACGCGCTGCGTAACCTTGAGGCTCATCCTTTTCATCAATCGACGAACACGGTAACGGCCAATTTTAAAACCTTCTGCGCGAAGTGCCTTCATCATTTCCCGACTGCCCAAACTGGATCTGCTCGCTTTGAACAGCTCCTTCATCCGGCGGCGAAGCTGCAGCTCTTTAGCATCAATCAGTTTGCCAGGACGTTTGCACCAGTCGTAGTAAGCCGACTTGCTCACCTTCATCACCCGGCACACAACGGTGACTGGGTAGCGGGCAGATTCGACTTTGATGAAGCCAAACTTTACTTCATTTCTTTCGCGAAGAAGGCTGACGCCTTTTTTAAAATTTCTTTCTCCATCAACAAGGTGCGATTTTCTTTGCGCAACCTGATGAGTTCTTCGCGTTCTGATTCGGCTAGGGCCCGACCTTCGAGCTTAGCTTCGTGTTTTTCTTTCCAGCGGTACAGTAACCCCTGGTTTATGCCCAATGCTTTTGCTGCCTCAGGCACTGTATATCCCTGTTCCCGAACAAGGGCAACCGCTTCATCTTTAAACTGATCGGGATATGTTTTGTGCGTACGTATTTGACCCATAATGACACCTCAATAACTGACAAATATTGTCGCTTATTAAAGTGTCCGGTTCCATTAGACCAGAACA
>CALQJO020000051.1 GCA_943330915.2 Rhodoferax sp. OV413
AACACCTCTGAATTATTGATTCAGATTGTTGGGTGTTGGTGCAATGTTCTGATCCGGCCCAAATAAAATAATCGTGACCGTTAATCTTGATCTACCAACTGATCCATGGTGTGCGCCGGATTTTCATCACACGGTTTTCCGACACGATGTGCCGGTACCCCAACCACCGTGGTATGAGGCGGTACGTCTTTAAGAACGACGCTGCCTGCACCAATTTTTGCGCTTCTTCCGATCTCAATGTTTCCTAGAACCTTCGCACCAGCGGCAATAAGCACTCCGGAGCGAATTTTGGGGTGACGGTCGCCTTGTTCATTGCCTGTGCCACCCAGTGTGACTGATTGCATAATTGACACGTCGTCTTCAATGACGGTTGTTTCACCGATCACGATGCCAGTAGCGTGATCAAACATGATTCCTTTGCCCATTACACATGCTGGGTGAATATCTACGCTGAATACCTCTGAATTTCGGCTTTGCAGATAAAGTGCCATATCCTTGCGCCCTTGATTCCATAGGAAATGTGCGACTCTATGCACCTGTATTGATTGATATCCTTTCAGATTCAGAATGACTGACAAGTATGAATTTGTAGCGGCATCACGATCATAAACGGCCTTCATATCATATGCCGCATATTCAACAATACCGGGAGCCTCTTTAAAGGCTGCATCAATCAACTCTCTGATAGACACCGCAGACATTACGTAATTGGCTAACTTGTGCGCCAGCAGATAACTCAATACCGAGCTGAGATCTTTGTGGTTGAGAACACAGGCATACACGTAACTGGCGAGCAAGGGTTCCCGGTCAATGAGCTCTTGGGCTTCAGACTTAAGTTTGTCCCAAACAAAATAGGGCATGCACTCACCTGTTCGCGAGAATGGTTGGTAGGTATCGTCAGTATTATTCAAATAAGTATATCTCACTAAGCGCAGTCATCGAACGCATTTGTAAATTCATGGTTAATGTTTTACTGGCGCGCGCCGCCAGCGAATGAGGAAAAAAATTACGCAGATGTGATGCCTATCTATGCAAGCGACGGTGTTCAGCAAATTTCCGATACGAACGCGTTGAGTGGTAGTGGTTGTTAGTTTGTTGGCGATCATCGGTCTTGGTATGACATTGTTGATTCAGGCGCTCGATCAATTCAAGGAGCAGCTATGCGAAGGGAGTGTCAATCAGGCAGAAATGATCAACAATGCCATGGTCTGCAAGCGTTACTATCTTTTGCTGTACCACCGGTTGGGGGAATTTCTGGCTCATCCTCTTCGTGATGAAGACTGTGCTTTAAATGGCGCAGTTCAGGTTTGTAATGCGATTCAGGATCCCGTCACAACCCCGGAGCAGATATTGCAGGCTAAGGGTCATATCTGGCCTAAGCCGACCATGACAGAGATAATCCACAGTGTTATGGCTGACAGTTACACAGGCTTTGCAGAATACTTTTTATCCGAACCCTGTCTTGGGCTAATATTTCTTGACCAACACAGATGATCCGCTTACCAACCCACTGTCTGAACTCAAGACTGTTTACGCCGAACTTTTTGAGCCATGGGACTCGGTAATCTTCCAACGCATTTATAAAAATAATGTCACGGCGCAGTTGTTTCACTTGGCGCGGGATTCGGTGTTTATCGTAATGATCATTCTGTTTACCCTGGGCGAACGGGCACCGTATCTCTCCGGGTCGATTACCCAACTCTGCACCAGGGCCATATGCATGATATAGCAAGGGACTCGGCCGATTTTAAAGGCCGTCTGGAACAAGATGGCGCAGGTGAAATGTCACCGCTCGGAGCCAGCTTTAGTGTTTTTGTTCGCAAACTTGTGAATATCATCAGGCATGTTTTGAGAACCAGCGCTGAGGTAACCAGAAGATATGAACAGTTTTCCGAAATAATTCAACGTAAGGCCGGCAGGTCAGCGTCACAGTTTGAAAAAAAGAGTTATTGGCATCATCAACTACCGAGCAGACATCATAATTGGCAGACTTTGAAGATGGCACACAAACCAGTGTTGAGGCAGCAAGGTAGGCCAACTGCACCAGCCAGAAAGCCAATCAGGCAGTCTTGTATACTAAAAATATTTGATAAAAACCGTCCAGGCCATTGTTATTGATCCTGCAGAAAGTGCATTACATGCGCGATCACAACCAAAAATTGTTTTTGGTATTTTGGTGCTTCGCGGTATCGCAGAAAAAGTGATTCGCTGGTACTTAATGCAGCAATTGAAACGGCAAGTGCTGGAAATCAATTGCGTGTTTTTGCTGTAGTTGCGGATGAAATACGCAGTCTGGCGCAAAAAAAACAATCGTCTACACTTGAGATCAACAACACGATTCAGAATCTTCAAGAAAATACCATACACATTTTCCGCGCCATTGAACAAGAGGTATCGCTTTCCCGGGAGTGCGTGAAATCCCAACGCCCGTCTCCCTGAAGTATGAAGTCACCGAAGGGATCGCAAAATGCATTGAAAAGATTGCTGCAAACGGTAGGCTGAATGCAGAGGATTATCTTCAGTGCAAGCAATATCTATTGGATATCTAGGAGTTTGTAACGCTCTGGATGACCTAGTCAATCAGTTCAAACTTGGGAGCCACCACTGATCTGGCCTGACTCAGGGGTTGTTTATTCTCACATTCCGTGTGCTGGCGAACTGCCGCTCACCGGCACCTGTGATTAACTCCAGTGAGAGTTGGTAGCGGCCATTCTCAAAGAGCGTAGTATCGATCTCAGCAGCAAATCCCAAAAGAGGAGCTCCGGGATCATTTATTGTATTTTTAAGCGTGACAACATCATCTCTTGCCAGGGTTCGACTAGTTTCGGCAACAACTTTGGCGTTAAGCAGCACACGAATTTGGCTTATCCCTGAGCTATTGATCGCCCAACCAGAAATCTGAGTTTGACCGACCAACTCAGCGTCGTGGGCCGGAGTATCAAGCCAGGAGTCAGATGGCAAAGGGCATTCATGAAAGATTGATCGTTGCAGGTCTGCTGGTCGCAGACCCTTGGCCATGTAGAAGCTAAAAATTTTGTCGCCCTGAAAAAGAAACAGTTGATCAAGAAGATTAACTTCAGAAAAGAGCCCGCAGGCTTTTGATATGACGCTGGTTTTTTCAATGCTATCCAATGTACTGTCTTCTGTTATAAAAACAGCGTCAGCACTCCAGTTATCAAGCAAGCCATTTGTGTCACGATTCCATATCTGGTACTGAGTAAGTCGACCATCCCGAATCGCCTTATTCGAATCAGTGGTGAAAACACGGTTGCTTCCTGTGGCAAAACTGATTTGTGCTGCAGTGTAATAGTTGTCAGTCACAATCAAGATATCAGCAGGCAGCTGATGTTGAACTTTGAGATTTCGCAGATGCTCTGCAAGAGGTGTCCATCCAGCCATCTTGTTGGATAAAACACCCGGGCCTACAAGCCCCTGAAGAGATTGATTAAATCCTTGAGAGCCGATCCCTGCGAACAGCAGCATCGAACCGAGGAATCCTGTGATTGGCACCAGTAATACCAAGCCAGTTGCATTCCAGGTCGGAAATAGTCCGGTCAGTCGCTGCCTGAGCATGTCCAAAGTGACAGGCGCAAACACCAGCAAAGGCAGATATCCAGAGATTGGCCAATGAACAGTGGTTCTTGTTGTGTCGCTCCAAGGTGCCAATAACAGATAAACGCCAAGGTTGGTTGCTGCAAACAGAGCAAACAGCAGTGCCTGCTTGTCGCCGTAACAGCCTTGTTTTAAGAGCCTCCATAAGGTGTATAACAAACACGCGTAGAGCAAAGGTGTGACAGCGGTTGCCTGTATCAAAGGATGAAGCAAGCCTTCCAGCTGGAAATGCCACGGATGTCGCTCTATCAGATGATAATCCAGGCCGGAAAGTCCATTCAAAAAGTTGAAGCTCAGCGCGGGGTAAAGTCCAATACTTGCTATGCCACCAGCCAACCAAAAGCGAAGCGTTTTCCAGTAATGCCATTGCCGTTTGTCGATTACAAAAAACAACAACGCCGCGACAATATAGAGTGAAAAACGATAGTGTGTGCACAGTCCCAGCGCCGCAGTTACGCCCGCAGCAACCCAGAACGATACATCTCCCAGTCGGGTAGCTCGCTCCAACATGCCTATGAAGAGCAGGCCAAACACCAGCAGGGCGGCGTCAGGCACTGCCAGCAGGCCCATGATTGCCAAGGTAGGCATACATAGGCTAAGGGCTGCAGACATCAACGCATGCCATTTGCCATGAATAGGAAGCGCAACCCAATAGATTAATATGGGCACCGCCATTCCAAACAAAAGAAAAAACACCCGAACACCAAACGGTGTGTTGCCAAAAATTTCTGTGCCTAAACCAGCCAGCAAAGCAGCCATAAAGGGCAAATCACTGTAAGCAAGAGCGGGGAACTGCGATGCCTGCCAATAAAATATCTCATCGCTGTAAAGTTCCAGACGGAAGGCGAGGGCAAGTTTTATCGCGAATACAATCAGAGCAGCGCTAAGCGTGACAACAAGCAGGAATGTGTTTCTGGATGTATTCAAGTGCAGTTGCTCAACTTTGTATCGACAGTTGAAGGCATTATAGTGATGCGAAGCCAGTATTAAAAACAAAAATGCCAGCGCCGGGGTGGAGCGAGCCCGGTGTTCCGTGTTCTAATTCAAAAAATTAACACGGTGTTAACTCCTCAGATGTACGCATGTATTGATCTTGGTTCAAACAGTTTTCACCTTCTGATTGCGCGTTGGCACAACGGTGCGCATGAGATAGTTGAACGATTCAGCGAAAAGGTTCAGCTTGGCGAAGGCATTTCACACAGCCAACGAATCAGCCCTGCAGCCTTTCAGCGTGGTCTCTTGTGCCTGGAATCTTTTGCAATGGCATTAGAACGATACCCTATCAGTTATAGGTGGGCTGTCGGCACCAATGCATTACGCGTAGCCGAGAATGCCGCGGACTTTATTCAGCAAGCCAAGGCAGCTGGTTTTGATATAGATGTAGTCACCGGACTTGAAGAAGCGGCTCTTGTCTACGCTGGAGTGATGTCAGCAATTCCTGCTGATAATCAAACAAGACTGGTGGTTGATATTGGTGGTGGAAGTACTGAGTTGATAGTTGGCAAGGCAGCTGAGCAACTCCAGTCGCACAGTCTCGCAATTGGTTGCGTGAGCTGGAGGGATCATTGGTTCAACAGCCAGTGGACAGACGAGCAGTTGTTGCGTCAGCGCATGGCGGATGCTGCAGACGCCGCCAAGCATGTATTTTTGGAGGTTGGGCAGCAACTGGCTAGCTGCACTTGGTCTGAGGTGTATGCTTCGTCCGGTACAGCCAAAATGTTGAGCACAATCTGTGCTCAGAAATTTTACAGTACAGCGTCGCCGGGACTAGTTAACGTTGATATGCTGAAAGCACTTGAAAATGACATTGTTAATCTTGGACTGAATCCAAACCTGTCACTGCCTGGCCTTAAAAACAGTCGCAAGGAGTTGCTTCTTCCAGGTTGGGCGGTGTTGACTGGCTTTATGGAGGCCTACCGTATAAACAATCTGCACTTCAGTCCGGCGGCTCTTCGTGAGGGCATGCTTCATTACATCATCAGAGCCCAGGAACTCAACGACTCGCCATTACATGTGTTGAGAGCAAGTTAAGCAATATCGTTTGCACCCCATCGACAGTATCACCAATTCACGGCCCCAGTTTTATAGCTAGCATCCGCCATTAATTCCAAACTCTGCTGCTTATCAGTCAAATACAGTTCAAGCTCTTCAACAATTCTGTTTGCGTACTTTTTCTCAGAATAGGGTCTGCGATTTCAATTCTGTGCTGCAAATTCCGCTCGATCAGATCAATTTTTACTCCTGATTGATAGGCGCAATAGAGTCCGCGAATGATGACCCGATAAGTCAATGCGTTTGCTTTGGCAATAATTCTGGCTGATTTGCCCTCCAGAGCAAGTTGCTTCTCCTGCTGAACCAGTTGAATCAATCCTTTCATTAGCTTAAACAGGACATTAAGTATCAGATCTGGCGCTATCTTTTCCCCCATCTCAGTGATCTGCCAGGAAACTTTGTGCACCTCAGAGCACAAGATCTAGTCACAAGTCATGAGACTGTAATCGGTGTACCGTCATGATTTTTTTGCGATGATAGTTTCCTGTGCACAGGTACACATAACGTTTCAGGCGACCATTTTCGCGTCGTACAATCAGTACCATTTTGGTGTGAGTTTTGTACCCAATGACGCCACAAACTACGACCGCGCCTGCTTCCTGCAGAATACTGGCAAACTGAATGTTCTTTTGCTCGTCAAATCCCGCCCTGAGTTCAATAACAATGGTGACCTCTATGTCATTTCGCGCCACCTCAGATAGTGACTCTACCAGTTCGGATGACTCATTAGTCTTGTAAAGTGTTTGTTTGAGAGTTTGTTAAGTCATGTTGCAGGTCTACTTTGGGAAGTGCTTGAGTGTTGTTTATTGCGACTGCCACGGATGAGTTGAGCTTGTATTCCAGCCTCGAGTGCGCGCGTTGACATGTACCTGATGCAACTGTGGCAAAAATGTCATCTTTCTGTCATATACTGGCACTAACCTAGCGATAATTTTTGAGGAATTCGCAATTATGAAAACTGATGCAGGTGTTCACAGCCATCACATTTCCCAGCAATTCAATATTGAACTGGAAGAGATAAAAAGCAGCCTGCTTGAAATGGGGGGCTTGGTTGAGAAACAAATGACTGATGCTATTGCTGCACTGATAAATGCAGACAGTGAGCTGGGAAGTACTGTGCGAGCAAATGATGCCAGCGTCAATAAGATGGAACTTATTATCGATGATGCATGCAATCGAATTCTGGCAAGAAGACAGCCTGCAGCAAGTGACCTTCGTCTGGTACTGGGTATCATCAAAGCTGTCAATGACCTGGAGCGCATCGGAGATGAGGCAGCAAAAATTGCTCGTTTAGCCGTGGAACTGGCCAGCCAGGGAGATTCATCCAAGGGGTACATCGAAATCAGGCATATTGGTGAGCGAGTGCGGCATATGATCAACATGGCTCTGGATGCATTCGCCCGTTATGACGAAGAAGCGGCGCTGTCGGTGGCAAAGGAAGACATTAACGTAGATATGGAGTACGCCAGTGCGATGCGGGAAATGATCACGTATATGATCGAAGATCCACGCAGCATCACGCGGGTTATGAATATAGTCTGGGCGCTTCGTTCACTGGAGCGCGCCGGGGATCATGCAAAGAACATCGCTGAGCATGTTGTTTATATGGTTATGGGGCGAGATGTCCGACATGCCGGATTGTCCAGTATGGAAATGCAGGTCAAATCCGGAAATGAATAGTTCGGATCAGACTGGCTGATCAGGATTCAACAGATACTCTGGGTGGTTCGTTATCAGGCGATTTTGCTTCAACAAGTCGTTCGGTTGGCAACTGGCAGGTAAATTGACTGCCTTTGCCGGGCTGGCTGCTGATTTCGAGTTTTCCGTTATGGCGCGCAAGGACATGTTTCACGATCGCCAGTCCCAGACCAGTGCCTCCTGTGTCCGCAGAACGGCTTTCATCCACACGGTAAAAACGTTCGGTCAGTCTTGGAATATGATGTGGAGCGATCCCGGGACCATTGTCGCTGACAACAATTGAGAGACCTTGCGAGCTTCGGGTAACGGTCAGTTCTATCAAACCCTGTGGCTGAGTATACTTGCAGGCGTTGAGCGCCAGGTTGGAGATGGCGCTGTATAATTCGCTGAGATTGCCATTGATATAAACATCATCAGCGCAATCAATTTTAATGCCCTGTTGCTTGTCAGCAAACACCTGTTCTGCATCTTGTTTTACCTCTCTGAGCAAAGAGCATAGCTGGATTGCAGTCTGCTGTTTGGAGCTGGCGCGTGTCTCCAATTGCGAGAGGGTCAGCAGATCGCGGATGATGTTCTCCATTCGATGCGACTGCTGAGCCATTTGCTCAATCGGTTTGATCCATCGTGCCGGCAGATTTTTTTTGTCATCCAGCATTGTTTCAAGGTAGCCCGTTATCACAGTAATCGGTGTGCGCAGTTCGTGTGACACGTTACCAACAAAATCCTTGCGCATCATCTCCAGCCTGTGAAGCTGAGAGATATCTCTGACCAGCATCAAACGTTCACCTTCGCCAAACGTGGTGATTTGAAATTCCAGCATATTGGCAGGGTTTACAGGCGAGTTCAGCTTAAGGGGTCTATTGAACTTTGCCTTGTTTAAATAATCTATAAATGCGGGTTCCCTGATCAGGTTGATCACCAGTTGTTGCTTATCCTTGGGTGTTTTCAGGCCAATTAACTGTTCGGCTGCCGGATTCCACCACTCCAGCCCGCCCCGGTTATTGATCATGACTACCGCAAGCTCAAGGGCTGCTGTTGATTCCTGAGCCTTGTCGATAATACTTTTTAATTCAAGAAGAGCTTGTCGTTCGCGACGTTGCAACAGATAAATGCCATCAAGGATGTAGCCCCAGATGCCTTTGCTCTCGGGTGGCGGGGATGGTTCAGAGAAATCGGCATCCCGCAACCAGTTGTAAAGCTTGCGTAATTGCATGAGGTGGTAAATGAGATAGGACAAAGTGCCCGCAAGTACTACCAGTGCAGGTTCACCGACAAGCCATCCTGCCAGTAGCAATACTAAAAACGAAATTACGATTCGTTTGATTGCATCATGCCAATTTGAGAACAAGCCGCCAGCCTTTAAATTTTTTGCAGGTAGAACAAATGAGTTGCAGACTATAACGTAAAGCAGGTGCGCTCAATAGTGGGAGATCTGGCATGTAACTGTTGATTTTAGCAAGTTAGTTGTGCCGTGTTGAAAATCGATACCCCGCCCCCCGGACAGTCTGTATCAATGCTGAATAGTTGATGCCCGTCTTTGATGCCGCGCTCAGTGCCTTGCGCAGCCTGCCGATGTGCACGTCGACTGTGCGCTCTTCAAGGTACACATTGGCGCCCCAGACCTGATCCTGAATATGATCACGCGAGTACACTTTTTCCGGATGGGTCATAAAGAAGTTCAATAGGCGGTATTCCGTTGGGCCCATTTCTACAGCTCGATCTTCTACCATCACCCGATGACTGGCCGGATCCATCTCCAGGTCGAATACCCGGATGGGCTTGTCTTTGAGGTTGCCAGTGCTCCTGCGCAAAACCGCTTTGATCCGAGCAACCAGCTCCCTGGGTGAAAATGGCTTGGTAACATAATCATCCACGCCCACATCAAGCCCCTGTACTTTGTTGTCCTCGCTGGTTTTGGCTGTCAGCATAATAATTGGGATGCTGGCTGTTAACTCATCGCGTTTAAGGCGCCGCGCCAATTCGATTCCACTGCCACCGGGCAGCATCCAGTCGAGCAGAACCAGATCGGGACGCTGATCAATGATGTTGACGTGTGCGTCCAGCGCGGTTGACGCAGTGGTGCTTCTGAATCCTGCGGTATCCAGTGCAATCCCTATCATGTCTCGAATGGCTGCTTCATCATCAACGATCAAAATGTTTGGTTCAGGCGTCATCCCGTCTATCCTGTTTGCGTGTAAGCTGATGAAATTCAAGCTGTCATGTATTTAATCAATGCAATGTTACATTTTGATGACACGTACTGACCATAGATCAGTTACAAGCTGGTCCTGACGAATGTTTTCGGAGGGGCTGTGCCTGCAATCACAACGCAACTTTGCTAAACGCACTTGCCTTTTGCCATATTAGGGTATAATCCGGCTCGCGAAACCCACACAACGCAATAAACTGAATAACGCTATTGGCCGAATAGGCTTGGCGTGAGGAGATAACATGGATCGTAAAACTTTTAAGGCCCTGTCTTTGGTATTGGCTATCGGCACAACAGCCTTGGCAGCGAATGTGTCGAGTGCAGACGAAGGTCGTTTTTATATAGCCCCTGGTATTCAATGGATGGATTTTGACAGTGATCGTCAATCTAGTGACAAAACCGGTTACAACTTTGGTTTCGGTTACGGCTTGTCCGACAATCTGTCGACAGAACTGACTTACAGCAGAATCAGCATGAATGCTCTGGCAGGTCGCGATCGCTTGCGCGCTATCCGACTGGACCTGCTTTACAAGTTTGACAACAGCATTGGCACACTGTCTCCGTATTTTGTGGGCGGCCTTGGTGATGTTGATCTGCAGTCTGGCAAAGATACAACTCTGAACCTTGGCGCTGGCTTCAGCTACCGCCTGAATGATATCGCTGAGTGGCGCACGGCTGCCCGCACATTCTATGGTATTGCGGATCGGACCTTTGATCTGGGAATCGAAACAGGCTTTGTTTTCCATCTGGGTGCCTCTGCACCTGCAGAACGAGTTGAGCCTTCAGCTGCGCCGGCGCCTGCAGAAGCTGCCGTCATCGCAGATGCTGATGGTGATGGTGTACCAGATACTCGAGATGCCTGCCCGGATACCCCACGTAACTACGCTGTCGACGAGCGTGGATGTCCAATAATGCTGGATGAAGTCGCACGTATTGATTTAACAGTGCAGTTTGACTTCGACCAGTCGGTAGTTAAGCCTGAGTTCTTCGAAGATATCCGTCGCGTCGCCGATTTCCTGGTAGCAAACGATGATGTTGTTGCAGTTGTTGAAGGCCACACAGACAGCGCCGGTTCAGATGAATACAACCAGGGTTTGTCCGAGCGTCGTGCAGCGGCTGTTCGTCAGGTGCTGATTGAGCGTTTTGGTGTAAGCGCCGCGCGCGTGTCATCTGTAGGTTTTGGTGAGTCGCGTCCAGTAACTTCTAATGCAAGTGCTGAAGGCCGTGCCCAGAATCGCCGCGTTGTCGGGGCAATGACAGCAACCATGCAAAGACCGCAACTTCGCAACTGATACGCGGAAGTAAAGTTCTAATGAACTCCCTGCCAGCCTGGTGCTGCCAGGGAGTTTTTTTATGATGCCGCTGTTGTTTCTGGTTGATTATTGGGAATGCAGGTAGATATTCGAGTGCTGAGAGAGAAAGAATTTGTGAATTGTGATGCGGACGCGCCCGTAAACTGGCGAAACATAAAGCAGCAGTTTCCCAGGCCAAATGCCCTCTACACACACTGGCTGATGGCGCCGGGTTCGCTGACTAAGAAACTTCAATCCATCAGTGATGGGACTTTTTTTGTTCGGGTGCTGTCAGAGGGTTGGGCATATCAGAGTGTCTCGCCAGCCTCCGGATTAACTCAATGTGGGTCAGGGAAACTTCTTATGTGGTCACGACGGGTGTTGCTTGGAGGGCATGGAGAGAATTGGGTGGCTGCGCACTCACTTATACCGATCACCACACTAAGAGGCGCAAACCGTCAGTTGATTCATTTAGGCAATAAACCTCTGGGTGGTTTTTTATTCAAACAGCGCGGCTTGATGCGAGGCGACACTCAAATTTGCCAGTGTGACGACTATTGGGGGCGTCGCTCTCTGTTTTTTCTGGATAAGCGATCGTTATTGGTGGCAGAGTTTTTTCTTCCGGATTTAATCGGCCGCATACAGCCCACATCTACAAATGGAAATGGTCATGTCCAACAAAACTGAACACAGTGCTTTGTCTGGTTTAAAAATAGTCGATCTGACGCGGGTGCTGGGCGGACCCTACTGTACACAGGTGCTTGCAGATCATGGTGCCGATGTGATCAAGATAGAACCACCACAGGGCGATGAGGTCAGGGATTGGGGGCCCCCTTTCCACGAGGGCGATGCTGCGTACTTTATTGGTGTCAACAGGAATAAACGCGGCATGGCGCTTGATCTGACACGCAGTGAAGGCCGGGAAGTATTGATGCGCCTGCTTGAAGACGCTGATCTGTTGATCGAGAACTACAAGCCGGGAACCCTGGAGAAATGGGATATTGGTTATCACCAGGTGCTGAGGCAACGATTCCCGCGTCTGATACATTGTAGGATTAGCGGTTTTGGCAGTGATGGTCCCTTGGGTGGATACCCAGGCTACGACGCCATTGTGCAAGCGATGACGGGTTGGTTTAGTGTAAACGGTGAACCCGGGAGCGAGCCTACCCGGCTAGGTATTGCTATGGTGGATATGGGCACCGGGCTTTACTCAGCCGTCGCTCTAATGATGGCTTTGTATGAACGGCAGCGATCAGGCCTTGGTCAGTACATTGATATGACACTTTATGATTGTGCGGTGTCCCTCATGCATCCTCATATCATCAACTACAACATGACCGGTAATATCCCTGCAGCCACGGGTAATGCCCACCCGAATATCAGCCCGTACGAAACATTCCGCACACGCACGGTCGATATTTTTATCGGTGCAGGAAACAACCGCGCGTTCGCAAAACTGTGCCATGAACTGGTGGCAACAGAGCTAGTCGATGATGTGCGTTTTTTGACAAATGCTGATCGGGTAAAAAATCGCGAACCCTTAAAAGCGGAGATCGAGTCCCGCCTTATGCGCATTGATGGAGCAGCGTTTGCCGAACTTTTGTTGGCAGCAGGGTTGCCCGCTGGCCCCATCTACAATACGGCTCAGGTTGTGGCGCACCCGCATACATTGCATAGAGAAATGATCGTTAACAAGGACTGGTATAAGATGGCAGGGATTCCAATAAAGTTTTCAAGGACTCCCGGCGCAATCCGAAGTCTGCCGCCCAAGTTTGCTGAGCATACAAAAGAAATTCTGGCTCAGGCTGGCGTGGCACAAGAGCAGATAGACCAATTGGTAGACAGCGGGATTGCGCCACTTCAACGAGCCTGAGCCCTGCGTCTTCAGCCAGATTCAAGGCTGAAAAGTGTCAGTGTTACCAAGCCGGATCTGACCGGGCGGCCATCGCGTAAGGCAGGTCTGAACTGCAGGGTCTCAAGTGCAGTTTTGCCCTGAATTCTGGAGCTGACGTTATCTGGCAGGGATGCCGTGATGTCTATTCTGTCAGCCTGGCCATTCATCCCGATGTTAAATGTCAGGGTTGCCATAGTGCCGTCAGCTGTTGCTATCCGGCCTGTCTCAGACAGATTCTCATACCGTAAACCTGGAACACCATCGCGAACCACTGCAACATCCGGAAGCTGCAGCTCTCCTGTTTGCTCGTCCGTAGTACATTTGTTTGGTATCCCGGTCAGGCGGCCGTCGAAATTGCCTAAAGGGAGAAGTGCGGGGCATGAAAAGTAGTCATTAAGTGCTTGCTCGGTATGCCCGGCCTCTAACAGCAGTGTCCATGCAGTGCGATAGTAACCTGCTGCAGAACCTGCGGCGCTACTGCCTCTTTGTGGGCCGATATGAGAGCCCATACGCAGTTCATACTGCTGACGCAATAGGACTGAATCCCCAATAAACAATTGAATCATGGCTGCCTGTTCGGGATCAGATTCGGCAAGCGCTTCAAGCGCTTCATCGCCGCCTGTGCCCGAGCTGTCGGCGAGCGACAGGATCATTTGTTGATGACGGCTCATCGCTGTGCGGTGAGCTCGCTCAATGACTGTGCTGGTGCGTGAGCCGAATGCAGTTTCTATTTCACTGACCGTTGTCAGCACCTGGTTACGCCGGTGATCAGGTGTATGAATGCCTTCGCTCCGGCTCATCAGCTCTCGGCTTGTGTCTGTGGTTGCGACAATTCCCAGTGCAATATAAAGCTCAGCCAGAGATCGTTCATAAATCAACTGCTGAAGTTCGGGCCCTGGTGCCATGCTCTCTTTGCCCAATTCTAGCGCCATCTCCTCAAGCGCCTGAAGTTGCAGCAGATACCCTGGCTCCTGGACCCTTGGTCCGCGAGCCAGCAACACACGAGACCAGTTTCCCAATTCTTTAAGATGAGCCAGTCTGTCAGTCACGGCCATGTTGTCACTGCGCTCAAGTATCAGCGTCAAGTAAGACATTCTGTCAAATATCTGGTCCCAGTTTTTTTCTAACGCCAGTACCTCCAGTTGTTGTTTGACCAGTTCTATCTGTGATGGCGTGTACAGCCCGTCATTGATTCGCAAAACCTGGATTTGTTGCTCTAGCAGTGCGTTGGCTTCCTCATAACCCTCAACGGAGATTAAGGCTTCGGTCAGATTACTCATCGGCTGGATGAGTTCTGTGTCGTAGGCGCCAGCCGTTTCCAGACTGCTGTTGAGGACGTCACGCAAACGCTCAAGTTCGCTCAGTTGTATCTGTGGATCCGCCTCTTCTGCGGATTGGCCATCAGCGGAGGATGTCAATGAAAGTGCAATGCAAATGCCCATCACGCTGCACAATCTCAGGACGCGCAGAACAAGCCGTCCTCCAGTATCGCTGGAGTCAGATGCCATAGAGTTCACCCTCAGGATTAGAGCCCTCGTTGTTGAGCCGCGGTCGCTATTTCCGAAACGCACGTTCCGATGTCAGTATATACAAAACCGGTTGCATGGATAGCAGTGCTAAAGCAAAAGATAAAGCCTTTGTTGTTTAGTTCAAAATGTTTGCTTGACGGATACACGGCCTTTGACTAGATTCCCATTCCCAACAGATTTTCCGGTTATTTTTGTAATGTTAATCAACTTGGTCTCAATTCAGCCCTGCGTTGCTGCCTTTGCAGCAGTGGCAGCCGCACGCCGCGCGCGTGCGGCGCGTGCGCGCATGTCTGTCCGGGGCCGGGAGACTGAATTCATCTGTTGATAGGTAAGTAAACCAGTCATCAGTGTAAAAATTCAAAAACCTCTGAGGCCCCCGGGCCACAGAGGTTTTTTTTTGCCCTGAAATTTTTTTCATTTATCAAAGCTGTACCTCTCGGGACAGCAAGGCGAGGTTAAAGTGTCAGTTAAAGATGTTGAAGACAGCCTGAGTCTGCAGGTGTGCAGAAAGCAGACGCTGGTGATCGACAGGGGGGAGGGGGTTCATGTGTGGGACGTCAACGGGCAAGCTTATCTGGATTTCACCGCGGGGTGGGGCGTGACCTGTCTGGGGCACTCGCATCCAGTGATTGTCAATGCGATAAGAGATCAATCGGCACGCATCATTCAGAATCCTAACTCAGGTTTTACATATTCACCGGCGCGGGCAGCCTTGCTGCTGGAGTTAAAGAAGGTGTTACCCACAGGATTGGAGCGCATGTTTTTCGCCAACAGCGGAGCCGAGGCCAATGATGCAGCGCTTAAACTCGCCAGAAAGATTACCGGCCGCTCAAAAGTAATCTCGATGACAGGCGCTTTTCACGGCAGAACTCTGGCGACCCTATCGGTATCTGGTGGGTCTCAAAATGCAGAGCGTTACCTCCCACGCGTCCCTGGTCAGGTTTTTTGTCAGCACAACAGCATCGAAGGCATTGATGACGTTATCGACAACACCGTTGCTGCGGTCATCATCGAACTTGTGCAAGGTGAGGGAGGTGTGAGACCTCTGGACAAGGCTTATGTGAAACACCTGCGAGATCTTTGTGATCGTCATCAATGCGTTTTGATTATTGATGAGGTGCAGACTGGCTTTTGTCGGACTGGACGATTTTTTGCTACCGACGCTTATGAGTTGGCGCCTGACATTATGACGATGGGCAAGGGTATCGCCGGCGGGTTGCCTTTTGCGGCGATGGCCATGACATCGTCGTTGGCTGATGCAGTTGAATTGGGTGATCACGGCGGCACTTATTGTGGAAATCCGCTGTCGTGTGCAGTGGCGGCGCAGGTCATCCGGTACCTTAACGAAAACCAAATTGCAGACAAAGTGGAAAAGCTGGGTATTGTCGCGATGCAGGATTTGCTGCGGCTCAGAGATCGGTTTCCGGATACTATCAAGGATGTGAGAGTGCTGGGTTTAATGATGGCTATTGAGCTCAATCACGACCATCAGGTCTGGCCTTTGACAGAATTTTGTCAGCAACGCGGGTTGCTGGTAACGCCCACAAAAAATGCCGTTGTTCGTCTGCTCCCATCCCTGTTGCTGACAAAGGAAGAGTGGTGTGAGGGCGTCAACAGGCTGGAGACTGCTTTAAGCATGCTTGCCGGAACGCAGGTGGCGGTTGTGAGCCCAAGAGGCCTGCGCTAGTATGCGGGCACATTTAACGCCACAACATCCGTTTTGATCAGCAAATACAGCTGAAAAATTGCAGAGGAATAATCATGAAAAATCAGAAAATGTGTCTGGCCAAACGGCCTTCAGGTGAACCCGGTGACGACTGCTTCAAGTTGGTAGAGGAAGAGGTTCCGGCACTGGAATCCGGTCAGATTCTGATCAAGGTCATGTGGCTGTCGCTCGATCCGTATATGCGCGGTCGCATGAATGATGTCAAATCCTATGCCAAGCCTTTGCAGATTGGAGATGTGATGATCGGGGAATCCTCTGGGCTAGTTGTTGCCTCCCGGTCTGATCGGTTCCAAGCAGGTGATTATGTGACTGCACACATGGGTTGGCAGACCATGATTGTTGCTGATGATGACGAACCACGATTGATGAAGGTAGATCTGAAAAATGGCACTTTGTCTGCTCACCTCGGTGTGGTGGGCATGCCTGGCCGGACTGCGTTTTACGGATTAATGGAAGTTGGCAAACCCAGCGCAGGTGAGACCTTAGTGGTGGCTGCAGCATCGGGTGCGGTGGGTTCAGTTGTCGGACAGATAGCGCGAATCAAAGGTCTGCGGGTGGTTGGCATCGCTGGTGGCGAAGACAAGTGTCGTTATGTCAGGGAAGAGCTGGGATTCGACGAATGTCTGGACTATAAAACCGGCAATCTGTCTGAGAAGCTCAAAGCTGCCTGCCCTGATGGTATTGATATCTATTTCGAAAATGTGGGTGGAGATGTGACCCGTGCAGTAGCCCCCTTGTTGAACAAAGGTGCCAGGGTTCCCATCTGTGGCTACATATCCAACTATAACGATCAGGACATCACGCAAGCAGAAACGCCGTTCCATATTCTCAAAGCGCTGCAAGATGTCCCTGAACACCGGTTTTTTGTTGTGACTGAATGGCAGGACAGTTGGCAGCAGACCACCGAGCAGTTAGGCGCCTGGGTGAGCTCCGGTCAGATCAAGTATCGAGAGTCGATTGGTGAAGGTCTGGAGAATGCACCGGAGCTGTTCCGTGGATTGCTGCGCGGGCGCAACTTTGGCAAGCAGTTAGTAAAAATAGCGGACTGATCGTGATGAGCAGAATCAGTTCTGGATTTGAGGTGCCGCAACTGTTCTCTGTCGCGGGTAAAACAGCCCTGGTCACCGGCGGCAGCGGAGGACTGGGCCTGATCATGGCTGAGGCTTTGCTGCGTGGCGGTGCAAAGGTGCTGATTGCATCGCGCAAACAGTCAAAATGCGACGAGGCGCATGCCTATCTATCGGCGTTTGGCGAATGTTTCTCAATGTCGGCCGATGTCACTATTGCTGAACATCGACTAGCGTTGCGCGATTACACGAGCTCGGTCTTTGGGGCTCAGGGGCTGTCAATTTTGGTGAATAACGCTGGCGCCAACTGGGGGGCCGGCATCGAGCAATACCCTGACGATGCCTTTGCCAAAGTTATGAATACCAATGTTAACTCGGTGTTTTCACTGACCCGAGATCTGTTGCCCTTACTGGAAGTGGCTGCGGCTGATCTGAATCCTGCGCGAGTCGTGAACATTGGCTCAATGGATGGACTTCATGTGCCTATTGTTCAGAGAGTGCCCACGTTTGCCTATTCGGCCAGCAAGGCAGCACTGCATCATCTGACCCGAACACTGGCCGTTGATCTGGGCCCGCGTGGCATTACCGTGAACGCGATTGCACCAGGGTTTTTTCACTCAAAAATGGCTGATCACGTGCTCAAGGTATATGGCGACGATATTGCTGGTGATAGTCCACTCGGTCGTTGTGGGGAACCAGAGGAAATCGCCGGCGCTTTGCTTTATCTCGTCTCCCGTGCCGGCGCCTATACCAACGGGATTGTGCTACCCGTTGATGGTGGGACGCACATCAGTAAAGGTCGCCGCGACTGGATGGACGCTCCTGGGTAAAGGTCTTTTCAGCCACTGGCCTCGCTGTTATGATTGAGTCGAGTAACATTCATTAAAATTATAATAGCCTTGGGTTGTCGAATATCGAGTCACCCAGACTGTCAGTTATAAAGAGGATAAAACATGGGATTGTTCGACCTGACTGGCAAAGTCGCTTTGATTACAGGTTCTACCAAGGGTATCGGACTGGCAATTGCCCATCGAATGGCGGAAGCCGGTGCCAAGGTGGTTATTTCCAGCCGTAATCAGCCCGCTTGTGATGAAGTGGCTGCCGATATCAAGGCTCAAGGCGGCGATGCATTCCCTTTTGCCTGCAATATCAATTACAAAGCTCAATTGCAGGCGCTTACAGACAAAACCGTGGAACGG
>CALQJO020000052.1 GCA_943330915.2 Rhodoferax sp. OV413
AGCCGGAAGTAACGCCGCGCCGGAATACCAAACTCGCCTTTGGCTTCGTATCCCAACGCTGTTCTAATCTTGCTGGCTTCGCGCTCAAAAATCTTCGCCAACTCAGGGTTATGGTCGAGTACTAGAATCATTTTATGGAGTTACCGTATCCTGGTGCCGTAGGCAAACGTATGACAGCTCATCTGCCCATCAACAACAGATTGACATTGCCATTAACACGATAACTCTGGATAAAAAGATAGATACTCAGGAATAACGCGCCACCAAAAAAAGCGCACACGCCCAGTAGCAAACCAACTGCAGAAAATTGATGGCGCCATGACACCCATAAAGCAGAAAGCGCCAGTAAGCACATAAAATCCAGATTGAACTGGCCTGGCCAGCCCATCTCAGCCATGTCTCCGAAGAATACCGGCAATAGACCGATACCATGGTTGTTGATCACAACAACGGTGTAGCCGGAGATCGCCAGAAAAATAACAACGAGCAATGTACGAAATGCATTCATGCTGTTAACCCTCTTTTTTTGTTATTTAGTGATTTTTTACGGCACTTCAAAACCGCAACGTGTAATTCAACTTTAAGGCTCCACCGCTGGACAGTGTGGTAAAGCGGCTGTCGGTGAGTGGCCCATCGTCATACAACCAGTTGTTGCTCCACACCAGGAAGACATCATTGCCGGGTTGCACTATCCAGCGCACACGCGCGTACAGACCCACAACATCTGACAGATCATCATACTGCACGTTGCCCGTCACTGCGATCCACGGACTCAGATTCCAGGCACCTGACAAGCGCACAAGATTGGTGTCAAATTCGCCTTGCGGCAGTGTCACATCATTGCGCTGATAATTGGCAGTCAGTGAAACACCACCACGCGAACGTATGGTACCGGACAGGTTGATTGTGTCGCGGTCCCCGCCCCAGAACTGCGAGCGTTCAAAATCCACACTGCCTGAGAGCATGCGCCGCCCTGCCGTGTTTATACCGGCAGACCAGCTATCCGAATGATAATCACCGGGCAGAATACGAATCGCATCATCACCTCGCCCGAAAATTGTAAAGGCACGGTCGAGACGTTCAAAGTTACGTTCCACTTCCACGCCGACCCGGTCTCCGCTTTCAAAGTTTATTTGCAGTGGAGTGATCTCAATGTTGCGGGTCAGCAGACGGTTATCAAGATCGGTCAGGTATTCGAACTCAATCTCGTGTTCGGTCTGACGGATGGATTGCCATCCCTGCGGGCGAGGCGCGATCGTAAAGGTCTGCTGATGTCGCCGGAAACCGCGACGCTCCACAAAACCAACCGATGGATCCCACTGCTCCCCAAATTCACGATGAGATGAATTCACACGAATCAGGTCGTTAGGAAAGGACAGGCGTATACCACGCGAACTCCTGTCGGATGCGCTCGAATCCCTTCCGGCGACCGGGTCATTGTGGTACAGCGCAAAACCTTCAACTTGCGCGTTGTACTGACCGAGCAATTGCGAGGTGAAAAAGTTAAAGTCACCGCCCACCGTGTGACGGTCAGACAAACTCACCCTGCCGGGGGTGTCTTCCGACGCCCTGCGGGTATAGATCATGCCGACATGTGATTGTTGAAATAGCCGGCGCTTGGCGCGCGCAACAGTAAAATCTTCTGCAGCCCAGGGGCGGAAAGAACCATCACCGTTTTCCAGCATGGTATCGCCGGTACGCACCTGATACAGACCCACTTCATAGTCACCGACCTGGCCGCCAAGGCGTGCACCGAAGTCGATCGGCACTTCCTGCCCATCCACCAGTCCAATGCGGCGACTGAAAAAAGGATCGGCCGAGTTGAACGAGAACACCCCTGAACCCTCAAGAAAGAACTCTCGTTGCTCCGGAAAGCGCAGCGGGAAACGTGTCAGATTCACCTGCCGGTTATCAACTTCGACCTCGGCAAAGTCCGTGTTTAAGGTGAGCGCAGCACGCAGTGATGGCGTCAGGGAATAGGTGATATCAATCCCTGTTTTGGCCTCGCTTTCCCGACCGGCGCTGGCCGCAGCGTTGCGGTTGGTTGAGGCATTGATAAACGGCTTGAGCTCAATACCGCGCCCTTGGCTCAAACCAGTCAGACCCTGCAGTTGCCCGGTATGCACCGGACGGAACAAACCTTCGGTAAGACGCCAGCCGTTCCACAAAATCTCCTCGTTATAGCGGCGTATGGTGCGCTGGAAGTTGATGCCCCACGCCGCCAGCGCCGGATCAAAGTTGAGTGTTGAAAAAGGGATACGCACTTCGACGGACCAACCATCCGTTTGAATAGCCGTTCTCATGTTCCAAATGCCATTCCAACGCTTGTTAAAACCACCGCCGCCCTCGATCAGGCCATCACCGAGCAGGCCGGCAGGATTGGTTTCAAAGAAATAGCCGGTGCGATTGTCATCAAAGGTACTGATAATCCACATAAAACGATCATCAGTACTCAGCCCGGCATCACGCTGTAACTGGTAGGCAAGAATGCCATCAGGGTCAGAGTCGTAGAGCATCGCGCCGATGTACAGCGCCTCGTCGTCGTAGAGCACACGAATCTCGGTCGGCTCACTCGGCACACCGCCTTCGACCGGCTCCTGCTGACGGAACTCGGTTATTGGCTGTGCCAGCGCCCAGACGCCCTCGTCAAGGTTACCGTCAAGGCGCACCTGCATGTCAGCGGGAATCCGCAATGCTTGCATGCTGGGCCTGACGTCCGTGGTGACGATGGCATCCTGAGCAAAACCGGCAGATGAACCGAGCGAAAACATCAGCAACAAATGCACTAAACATAGTTGGATGCCGAATCGATCTTTGGACATTGCCCCTCCGGGTGGTTTTTCGACTATGGATGACACTCCAACAAGCAGACCGAGGAGCGTCGCAACTTATAACAAGAGAACTGAGCGCGAGGTAGCCAGGCCCTGTCTCGGTTCTGCAGCACCACTGACTCCAACTGCAAAGGAGCGGCATTCACATGCTGCCCAAATCAGAGCCAACTCATTAGCCCCGTTATAAACATACCCAACAATGCACAAAAGCTGATTGCAAAAGCGACACTGCGAGCAATTTCCAGGTTGCCGTAATAGAAGACCATGTGACCCACGCGCCCCACCAGATACGCCAATGCACACCCGTTTAGCCACGCAGGATTTGCAGAAGACAGCATTCCAAACAGCGCAAACAGAATAAGTATTGCCGCGCTTTCATTGCTATTGGCTAATACCCTGTGGGCCCGAAACAGCAAACTGCCGCGGTCTTGTGTTATTGAGAATCCCGGAGGGTGCTTTGCCTTGATGCTTACCACATCGGCTACCGCCAACTGAATCCAGAACAACAATCCTGCTAAACCCAACACCAGTACCGTTAATTTATATGGCTCAAATGCACCCATTGGTGACTGTCTCCTTTGCTTCAAATGTGCTGATTTACCCGCACGCGCTGGGCGACGCCCTCCGCACGGGCGCGCAACTGGCCGCAGCCACCGTCTACGTCTTGCCCGGCGCTGTTGCGCACTTTGGTCAGTACATACCGACTGTGCAGGTACCTGACGATCTCACGGATGCGCTCGGCGTCAGGGCGCTCGTAACTCTCACCGTTGTCCGCCGCCAGCCCCGTACCTTCCAGACTGTTGAAGGGAATGACGTTAAGCACCGCGTACTTGCCCTTAAACAAGCGCAGGATTTCGTCAAGTTCGTCCTGCCCGTCGTTAATGCCCTTGAGAAGCGTCCACTGGTACTGGATCGGGTAGCCGGTCTTGCGTGCGTATTCCTCGCCCAGTTCCATCAGTTCTTGCGGCGCAATTTTTGGCGCGCGCGGCAACAGGTGCTCGCGCAGCTCGGCCTTGGTGCTATGCAGCGACAACGCCAGCGCGGGCTTCACGCGTTGCTGCGGCAGCAGGTCGAACACACGGCGGTCGCCTACGGTAGAAAACACCAGGTTTTTGTGGCCGATGGCGCCTTCAGTGCCGAGCATGTCGATGGCCTCGAGCACATTGTCGAGATTGTGGGCCGGCTCACCCATGCCCATAAACACCACTTTTTTCACTGCGCGTATGCGGCGCGCAAGGACCACCTGCGCGAGGATTTCCAGGCTGCTTACCTGCCGAATCAGGCCGCTTTTGCCGGTCATGCAGAAGCGGCAACCAACAGCGCAACCGACCTGCGTCGACACGCAGAGCCCATCGCGCGGCAGCAGCACACTTTCAATCATCTGCCCGTCAGCCAGCCTGACCAGCAGGCGTTCCGAATCATCAGCGCCCGGATGCCGGGAATGAATCTGCGCCACGGCGTCGAGCTCTTCGCTGAATGCAGGCAAGCCATGACGTACCGACAGCGGCAGGAAGTTTTCCTCTTTCTGGCGGCGTGGACTGGCGTCAAGCGCCTTGCCGTTTAACCAGGCGCGCAGCATCCGCCCACGATGGACTGGCAGCGCTTTGAGGGCGAGCAGTCGTTGATCGACATCGGACATTTTAAGAAGTGGCGCAGGTCGGAGCGCTGGCATTTGCGTCGAATCAATGGATTTCACATCAAGTTCCTTCGATTTGTATAACACGCCTTGGCTCAACTAGAAGCGACCAACCTGTGACGGCATCGCCCAGACAGGGCCGCTTAGACCGTGCCGCCTGAACATCTCAGCCGCCTCTTGGACTGTCCACTTATCCCAGTCCGGATCAGCATGGCGCGAGTACCACTCGGATGCAAAATTCCAGATCTGCTCGACAGGCCGAACATCGCCGACTGCAATGCCCCGTTCCGCACACCACTGCTCAACCTGTGCTTTGTTGCGGAACATCAACATAACAGAACAGGTGTAGACCACGTTGTCCCACGCCTTCTGCATCGGAATCGGAAAGTGCACCACAAAATCTTTGTCGATGACTGCGCCATCACGAATCCGGATGCGGACAAACTCATCGATTCCACCGATCCGGGTCTCAATCTCTGCATCGCCCCCCGCCAAACACGCCACGCCTAAGGAGCACCAGGCGCAATTGCCCCACCACTTCTTTCCACCTGCGTGCACCACACATGTTGTCGGAGCCGATGAAAATGGGTGTGCAATCCAAACCTCGTCAGTCTTGGGGTGAAGCACTACACCGTGATATTCCGCCAATGCCCGCAGGGACAAGCGGACCTCCTCAACGTTAGTTGAGAACCTTGATGCGATCTCCTCAATACTTGGCGGGCGCTGGACACGCAGAAAAGAAGAGATAATTGCCTCATGCAAGCTTGAATTATTCACGAACTGAGCCTCGACCAGAATTGACTTATTTTTGCTTTAAATGTGCTGTGACTTTTCAATTTCTTGCGGATTAAAACAGAGTGATTTCTGGGTTACGCGATGTTCTATTCAACGCCCACCGCTGCCAACGCAACACCTGCGCCCACAAAAATGCCGCCACTAACCATTCCCAGCAGCTTGTTATAACGCGCTGACTTTAATGATGACGCCAATAAACCACTGAGCAGGGCATACACTGAATCCATCACAACAGCCATGAGCCAAAAGATACCTGAAAGCAACGCAATACTGGCAACATAATTTTCCTGGCCTGATACGAACTGCGGCAGAAACGCACTGAAGAAGAATATTGTTTTAGGGTTAGTCAGTGAGACCCAGAAGCCCCGCTGAAACGAACCCACAGCACTCAGGGCGTTGGGGGTTGTCTGTTGAAATGAGGCGCGGATTTGTTTGTAACCCAGATAGAGCAAATACGCCACACCAGCCCACTTGAGCCATTTTAGACCTTCGCTTACCGCAGTGACAAACCACGTTGTACCCAGCGCCGCGACACACAGTTGCACAATCATGGCACAGCTTGTACCGCCAACCGCCTGCAGCCCTCTAACCTTGCCATGCACAATGCTTGTGGTGATGATAACCATCACATTGGGACCAGGCAGAATAATCAGGCTGAAAGCCACCAACAGAAACAGTGTTAATTCCATTATTTTTTGTCCGACGTCTGATTCCGGCCGCGAGCCTGTGAGCGTCCGCCGACATACCGTGCTAATTTGATTGCCTTTTCAAGGCTCTTAAACATGCTGATCGATAAGTATAGGATTTCCATCCGGATCAACAATCGAGAAGCTCGAGGGACCTTGCTCTCCGATAATAGAATGTTCAACTATTTCTATTCCTTTAGCCTTGAACTGCTCAAACAACTGGCGTACATCATCAAAAGACTCCAAATTCTCAGCATTCTGATTCCATCCTGGATTGAAGGTCAGTATATTTTTTTCGAACATACCCTGGAATAAGCCAATGTTGGTGTCTCCATGCTTCATGATCAAAAAGCCATGAGCCTCTTCACCGGCAAACACATAAAAGCCAATTTCTTCGTAGAAGGCTCGCGATTTTTTCAAATCTTTCACCGTTAAACTGACTGAAAAACAACCCAGTTTCATCATATTCTCCTTAGATTTTTTTTGACACGTGGCCTGAGATCCATCCACAAAGGCTTGTCGTAATTACACTCGGATTGTTCACAAAAACTCCCACTGGAGGGGAATTCTAATGAAAAAACGTACCGGTTTAATGTTAGCAGTAATCACGCAAGCACTCCTCTGTCAAACAACCCTGGCACAAGACGCAAAAACAGCGTTAGTGCCTCTACCCTCGGTTGACGACTTCACCAAAGGCAATGATGGATTCAGCTTCGGGCTGGGCCTGGGTGTTGAATACGAATCGGCCTATGAAGGATCTGATGAGTTCGGCTTTGAAGCACAGCCTGCCGGGGCGGTGCAATGGCGCAGAGGCGATGATGTTTTCTACTTTGCGGGTGAAGCGCTGGGGTGGCGTGGTCTGCGTGCTGATAAATGGTTATTTGATGCCGTGGTGGCCTTTGATGAAGGTCGGGAAGAAGGTGATTCCGATGACGGGCGCTTGAACGGGCTCGGCAATACAGAGGAGGGCACACAACTTGTGCTGCAAACGCGTTATGCGTTTGATGCTGATTGGCGTTATTGGCTGGATGGCCGCGTTGTCACCGGTGATACCGGCAGTTTTGCACTGTTGGGCGCGGGGCGCCGTTTCGGCGAGCAAAAGAACGGCACCGGTTCTGAATTGTCCATCGGCGCTGTTTTTCACAACAGCGAACTGGCCAACAAAGACTTTGGTATCACCGCCGTACAATCGGCTGCGTCCGGACTGAGTAAAACCTCACTGGGTGGAGGATTTCGCTCGATTGGCGTGAATTACACCTATCGCAACTACATCAATGACAATTGGCAGATCTTTGGTGAAGCGCTCTACGAGCGATTTGGTAGCGATGTGGCTGACAGCCCAATCACACGCGGCAATTATGAAGCGGAAATAGGCGTCGGATTTATTTACGTATTCTAGAACGTTTAATTCAGTTTGTGGCCTGAACAGAATTCAGTCATCTGTCAGGCCGCATCGCGAGGCCACATTTAGCTGCATCACCTGTTGTAGTTTTGTGAAAGCGCCAGTTGAAACACACTTCTGGTAAATACACGCAACCTTAGGATATGACTCTCATAAGGGTGCAACTTATCGTCGTATCGCTCAGAAATAGTCGTTGCGGCTTCAGGACGTGTATGGCTTCGAAGGCGCAAACTGCAAGAGATTGTATGCAGCAAACTATCCAGTGCGACGCAGCATGATTACTTTAGTTGGAGCTGTGCTTCAACAAACTTTCTGCAGGAATTGAAAATGTCTCGTGCAGACCCTCAATCATGCGAAGGGTTAGCGGTCGTTTTCGGGCCAGAACTTCATACACCCGATTCTTGCGACCAATAACAGGGACCAGATCTTCGACACTGAGACCTTGCTGCTCCATTCGGAATTTGATGGCCTCCACCGGATCCGGGAAACCGATTGGATAGTGTTGTCGCTCGTAAGCCTCAACGAGCGTTACAAGAACGTCAAGCCGATCCCCTTGGGGCGAGTCTGCCTCAGCCGACATAAGACCTTCGATTTCATTTAAGGTAGCCTTGTAGTCGGCTTCTGTTTTAATCGGGCGAATTTCCATACGACACCTCAAATTGCCTGAGCATCAATTTCATCGTATTGCTTATGAGTTCCAATAAAGCGGATATAAACGACGCGGTAAGCGTAATTGATCCAAACTACGACTCGATACTTGTTTCCGGCGATCTTAAAAACGACACGACTATCGCGCAAGACGCTGGCGTTTGAGAACTGTGCTTTCACTTCATTGGGCGTCGACCAGTTAGCCTTCAGAGTTTCTCGATACCAAGCCATTGCCGGCTCGATAGAGTCTGCATAAGAAGGCGAGCTCTCCCAAAATTTTCTCAGCGTTGATAGTGCAATGATGCGCATGGCAGAACTTTAGTCCCATTTTGGGACTTTGGGAAGCCCGAAGATGCGAATGGCTCGGCCTGTGGCTGCTACCGGAGAGCTAACCGGGCCAAAAGATACACCGCGCTGGTCATGAGAACAGTAAATGTTAGCGCCATGCCAGCAACCCGAAAGGTGTAGTTCTCGCGAGCTTGGCTGACCCCGAACGCGTGTGATAAACGCCCCACCAGTAAACACAAGCCGAGCGCATGCACCAGCCAGGGCTGCGAACCCTGAGCTTCAACCAGAAAAATGAGAATGAGGCTTATCGGTACGTACTCGGAAAAATTAGAATGAACCCGCATGGCCCGCAACATGTCCGTGTTTCCACCATCACCGATACCGATTTTTAGTGTGTGCCTTAGCCTGAGCGTCCGGACACTGAGGAATACAAAGATCAATGCGAGCAAAGCGGCGTACAGCGGAAGTGTGTTCATAAGTCACCTCATGGGTTGATGTTTGTGGTCTTGTGCGCCGAAGAGTTAAGCGTCAATGCGCCGAGAAAGCGCCAGTCTGACGGCGAGCCCCACCATCACCAGCCCGCTGAACCGGTACAGCCAAACCAATGCGTTTGGTCGAGACTGAAACCACGACGAGAGCCTGCCAGCAAATACAGCAACAGGGCCTTTGATAAGGAACGTGAGACCGGCGAACACAACACCCAAGGTGAAGATGGTCAGTGTTGCATCACTGGTGCCTGGCGCAACGAACTGCGGCAGGAACGCAAAATAGAAGACGGCGATCTTCGGATTGCTGATGTTTGAGGCTGCGCCCGTCGCAAATAGCTTGAGTTGGGACTGGCGTGCTGAAGCGGTAGCGGTGAGTTGCGCGGTGCGAGTGAGCAGCAGCTGGCATCCGAGGTACAGCAAGTATGCCGCGCCAACAAACTTGATTGCTGTGAACAGCCACTCGGATGTCCGCAGCAACGCGCCCAGGCCGAGAGTCGCCAACGCGGTGTGAACGATCAACCCGAGGCTGACCCCTGCGGCTGTCGCAATACCGGCCCGAGTCCCGTGTGTGATGGAGCGCGACATCACCAGAATCATGTCCTGGCCTGGTGTGGCGATGACTGCCACGGACGCGGCAAGAAACAAGAACCAGTTAGCTTCTATCATGATCGGACCTCATTGCGGCGCCTAACGCGGTTTTTCAGCGTTTTTTGCTAGCGAAAGGCATGACAGCACCATTTTCATTTTTACCCCGCGCTCATGGTTGAAGTGCTGCATTTAGTGCTGACTGGATGTCTTGCGTCAAGGTATCAACACCTTTGATCACTCCGGGCCCGCCGGACCGCCAAACTGTTAAGAATCGTCGGGCGCGGGAAGTACCAAGCTCTTGCTCAGATGTTTCAAATACAACCTCAGTACCACCCTCGATAAGCGCCACTGAAGCACCTATTTTTATCACTGGGCCAAGCTCTCGAATGCTTATGAGGATGATCTTGTCGAACATAATGGTGCCCGCAGCAATTTTGGCCATTTCTGAGGGGACTTCTTCGTTAGAAACATACTGCAGCGAGCTGACTTTGAAACAGTTGCTCGTCGCGAAGAACTGATCCAGTCCTTGTCCTGCGGCTCGTTCTCTATCAGCAACATCCTTCTGATCGCTCCGCCAGTCGGTAGTCCACAGAATTTTTGCACTTGCCGATTGAGCGCAGACCGGAGCTTGTGGCGATGGTGTGACTTGCACGGTTGTCGTTGATGCGCAACCAGCAAGTGCAACAAGAAATGAAACCAGGGGCAGATAAGTGGCTCTGAACATATTTTGGTACCTGACACTCTTCATCAGTGGGTTGCATCCGGCGCCGCAGGCGCGAACTGGATGAGTCTGCTTTTTTAAAATGGTCCAGGCCTCGCACAGGATAAGTACCCCGAGCGCAATCAGGCACGCGACTATCTTGCAGTTGTGTTTGTTTTGTAAGTGCTCCACACAGACAACACCAGCATAAACACTGCCAGCGGCAAAATAATTTGATTACCAATTGCGCCGGGAGGGGTATGTGCAAATATGACTGGTTTCATATATCCAACCAGTTGGCGCAAAAGCACTTCCAGAATAAGCATCAGGTACATGAATGACACCAGCGACCTGTACCGAAAGACTACCAGCAACTGAATCACAGCAAAGAGCAACTGCGAACTCCCCCATAGACCAAAGGCAAAGATAATGCCGTCCGCACCAGCCACCGAGAGATCCATTCCGGCGATGCTACCCGCTCCGCCATCCGGATAGAGTATATGGATGACACTTCGTACGGTACTGACAACAGCAAAAAAGGCGAACACGTAGAATGGCAGCTTCACTCCGCGGATGGTGTTATCAATATGAGCTGGCAGGATAGTTTGAAAAATAGTTTGCAGCATTTTGTGCCTTCTTATGTCTTAGAACTCAACATTGGTGTGATTGGCTTAACGAACATACAATTAGCCTTTTTTGTCCCGTTTCACCGGAAAGATATGACCAACCATGGTAGCGTCGCTGTTAAGGTCAAGCGCCATAAACACGCTGAAAGGGTCAAGCTTGTAGTCTGCGAAAGGGCCGCACTCGGTGAATCCTGCACTTTCGTAAAGTTTGTGAGCGGCGGTAAATGTTGCAACTGGCCCTGTCTCTAAACTGAGTCGGCGATACCCGCGTTTTTTTGCCTCAGAAATTATGTGATTCAAGATTGCCCGACCAGCGCCAACACGGCGCGTCGCAGCGGGTGTACGCATTGATTTGATTTCCCCGTGATCCGGGGACAGTTCCTTAAGTGCCCCACAGCCGATCAGTTTTTCGCCGTCGCGCGCAGTCCAGAAAGTCACCTCTGGCGCTTTGAGTTGTGATACGTCCAAGGCATGCACACTCTCAGGCGGGGAGAGTTCATGCATATTGCGCAAATGCTCTTCAAGAAGCGCGAAGACATCCGGGCGGGCTGGATCATCAATTTCGATTAGCATAGGGTCTGGTGCATCTGATTGTTATGCTGCTGTAAGTTCAACTTTCTGCACCCTATCCAGTTTGAGGCTTTTGCCCAGATGCCACAGATCATAGGCATCCTGCATGGAAAGCCAGCTTTCCGGGCTGCGCCCTAAAGCTTTGGATAAGCGAAGAGCCATCTCTGGACTCACGCCGCTTTGCAGCTTGAGTATTCTGTTCAAAGTAGATGGAGAAACATCCAGCTTCTCAGCCAGATATCTGCAGCTTATGCCGAATGGCTCCATATAAGTTGCATAGATAAATTCACCGGGGTGCGGCGGGTTGTACATAGCCATTAGTGGTCATCCTCATAATCAAGCAGATACACATGACCATCACGAAACTCAAAGGTTAAGCGCCAGTTGCCACTAACCGATAAAGACCAGATGCCTTTTCGGTCACCTTTGAGTGGATGTAATTTGTATCCGGGAATGTCGAGATCTGAGACTTCAATTGCACTATCCATAGCGGCGAGCTGCATTCGCAATCGGCTGGCATGTTTGCTCTGAATGCCACGGGTACTACCTGTCTCGTAGTACAGCTTCAATCCCTTGTGATTGAACGTCTTGATCATGGATCAGAGTGTAGCGCGTTGCGCAACACTGTCAAGCTGCATAACGCCCGTATTCGCGCGCCAGTGCAGCTGGTGGCGTGGTATTGATTGTTAGCCTTTGGAATTTGATCAAGGCTGCACCGTCAACCTGACACCAAGCCCATGCAAAACTTTTACAATTGTTTCATGTTGCCTGCACACAAAAAACCTGCGCCCACCAAGACAGGGTGGCCGTTACTGCGGGGCCAGGCCGTGAAGCCGAGCGATTAGAATCATTTGTCAGGCAACTGATTGAGATACTGCAACGCCAACAGCTACAACTGCTGCCAGAATCCAAAAGATAAAAACAATCAGTTGGCCCTTTCGCGGGACTCCATCGGTGATCTCGCCATAACGAACAATTTCTTCAAACTTCACTCCACTACGAATTTCGCGAACTTTCAGAAAAATAACTGGCATCGCAACTGAAAATGAAAACGCAAGCGCGGCCGGCCATGCTGCATTTTCATCAACGTCAAACAATGCATAAAATGTGCTTGGCACAAGAAGGCCAGTCAAAAACAAAGCGCCAACAATTTTATAACCCACTCTATTTCTGGTAATTATCTCCTCGTCAGTCCGGCCAGCTGGATTGCTTCCAAATTTGAAAATGCGTGCGAAAACAAAAACAAGTAGCGGCGTTCCAAGAGCACTAAAAAGAACTGTAAATATTACTGCTTGCGCTTCCATATAGATTACCTAACAATGCGCGCACGCGCGCGGAACTCAGTGAGCGTCGCTGCGGCCGAAGGGCGCAAAGTGGCGCGCTTTGTTATGCATTTACGGAAATGACTGTTGTGTTGAACCCTTTATCAGACGTGGGTGCAACAAAATGCTTGGTAACCAACTCAAACATTTCTTCAGTGTCAGTCGCCGCTCTGTCTGGCTGTTCTATCCGCCGTTTTGCGATTTGCTCCAAGCAAATTTCATTAGGCTGGTCGATGTAAACTAATTCATGCTGTGCCTGAATTTCTGAAAAAATGCTTCTAAACCATTCTCGTTGCGGAATTTTATTTGCGGGAAAGTCCATTACCACATCAGTTCCTGAGACCAGGATCGACTGAACCAGCTGCTTCATTTGGGGCTTAAGGCGCTCTTCATATTTAACGTAATCTTCCAATGATTGAATACTATTTGGAAAGATTGATTCTAGCCACTCGTCTTCCGAAAGCAGTACGGCGTTTCATTTCCGGGAGCTCTCACAGGATTTTTTAGTTTTCCCTGCTCCCATTTTTCCACAGAAGATTATCAGTACCCCTTTGTTCATTCGTTGCCTCTGATTGCATAACACCAAGCTAACCGGCGCGCTTCAGCGCGTCAGGCCCAGCGCCTTGTTACGCCCTTAGTGCAGAAAGTAATAGTTTAACCCACTCCATGCATGGCTCATCAATTGGCGCGATTTTTCTCTTTTTTTGTGCAAGAGTATATGCATATGATTTTAGCCATGATCTTGCTAAAGACTCTTCATTTACCATCTTGCTAGACACGCATCGATCAAGAATCATGTTTGACCATTCATCGAATGTCACTATTAAAAATTTAACGCCGTGAATTGCCATAGCATCATCTAGTCTTTTATCCAATTCTTGAGTTCTTTGTATTTCAACGTTAGTCACAAACCCAACAACTTGTATATTGTAATGATCTATAATTTTCTCACAGACCTCTTCGACTTCCTCCCTGAGATAACTTTTCCCATACTTTGCATCCCATGACTCTACAATGTCGCCATTCTCCATTAACTCTATATCACCAATGTTTCCATGTTTTTTGTTGGCAGAACGCATCTGTGAAAGTGGCTTTAAAGTTATATCGCCGAAAGCCCCGCTTTCTGTGGCAGCCTGCACTAATGAATGCATACTTATTTCAAGAAGTCGTGCAGCATAATCTGATTTATCTGCATGGAATTTCATGATGCGTAAAACATCATTCATGGTTCTATATATTTTAAGTTTATTGTTCACTTCCTCAATAAGCTCATTTGCCTTAACTTCAAATTCATGAGCTGAATTTAGTAGTAGTGATACTAGATATTTTAGAGATTCAAGGGCATCAGTCTTGTTTGACTCCAGCTCTTCTACGATTGAAAGCCAGTCCTCTCTTGCTCCACGTAGTTGCGCTTTATATAAATCGGAGTATGGGTAATTTTCTGCAAGGCTTCTTGTCATCATAAATCCATCTGCATTTAACCTAACTAAATCATATTTGCGGAGAACGGGGGTCACGTAATTTTTATCTAGCGTTCTCATAGACACGCCTTCAGACCACGAAAACGAGCCTTTGCTGGCACTAGCTTTGTGTAGCCTGATACATTGACATGGCGATATTGCTTTGATGCTAAGCTGCATAACTGAAAGGCCAATTAATGCCCTACCAACTTCACTTGTAACAAGATCAACAAGATTTTTAATACTTGCCTGAGTAGTCGCGCTGATTTTGTTGATTTCAATAGTTGATTTTGCATCTCTTAAATCCTCAATTAACTTATCGAGGAAACCATTTTCGAATCCATCCTTTATTGCTTTAATTCTTTTTTTTGCCTCGTTCGACATAACTCCTTCTGGAAATACTTCCACAGCTCCATCGCACTTATGGTACTCACTTCTATCCTCAAAAACACGAAGATGCCGCTCTGTTTCAGTTTTTTTATATTTCATATTACAGTCTCGTGAGCCTTTGGAGGCTTCTTTCATTGAGTGTTGGGAATGAATAAGGTATGAGTATATGGTCTTTCTTGATTTGTCTATTTGTATTATGGTTCCGAATCTCATAACCAATTTCTTTTATTTGTTCCAATAAGAAAGTTAGATCTTCGAAAGAGTATGAAAGCTCATCGCAAACAATACTTTGGTTTGTAATAGAGCCAACAAATAAGCCGTCAGTAATATTAGCTATAAATTTCCATAACGCTTCTTCTTTAATTTTTTTATCGATGATATTCATTGTTATTTTGTACTGATTTTTATACTGATAATATCCAAACAGCTGTATTAGATCATCTTTAGAGAAATGTCTATTAATTAATAATTCAAATATTTTCCATGTTGCCAATAGCCCATGAGGGGTTTCAGTTGATGCGGTCAATACAGCATGTACATGATGACCGTTTTTTTTGTGCAGTGGCGGATCAATAGTAATCTGATATTTTGGTTTTTTTGATTTACTATTGGATCCTGATACATGAACATGGCATGTATTATCCTTTACATCATACGTTGCAATATACTCGGAATTCACGCTATCCGTCTTAATCGTTAGGCGAAGATCGCTTTCAATGTCGAAATATTCCGCTCCTTGAGCGGAGTTTGGATTTTTTTTAGATTTCCTATTTTTTCCAATCGCAGCTTTTGCTTTTTCTAAGTACTCATCTGTTAATGCAGATTTTCTGCCACGAAACCCCAGCTGATGGCTTTGATTCATATACTCAATTTTCATTGGTATTGGTTCGTTAAAAACCTGATCTAATATGCTTAGTCCTAGGATTCTTGCAAACTGGGGCGGAACGGAATTGCCCAGTTGGTGGATTATCTTCTGTCTATTTCCATGTATGGAGTAATCGTCTGGAAACGTTTGAAGTCTTTTCAATTCGTCACAAGTAAACGGTCTATTTTCCCAACTAAACGGCCCTGTATATTGCCCGCCTTGAGCCTTGATTGTTCGCACGGGAGTTTCGGGAGCTGCCTTATATAGATAGTCAGAGAACTTTGATCGCCAAGCGAATATTGGGTTTGGGTGCCCCATGCGCTCGGTGTAAAAACTGTAATTGAGGCCGGGCGGAATGTCATTTAAGAGATGCCCATGCCTGCCACTTAAGGTTTTTACTTCACCTGTGTATAACAAGCCTGAAACAGCATTTTGCGCAGAATAGTATAGTCGATTGTCTATTGAATCTGGGCCATGCGATGGAAATGGAAATAGAAAACGGCCTGTTTTCAATCCAACAATGATGAGCCTTTCTCTAAACTGCGGAACTCCATAATCTGCAGAGTCTAATATTCGCCAGTAAAGCGTATATCCAAGCTCTTCAAATGCCTCCTGAATTTTTTTCCAAGCCGTTCCCGACTGGGCGCCGACGATTCTATAAACATTTTCAAACAGGAAGCCTTTTGGCTGAAGAGTATTAATAATTCTTGCATATTGAAGAAATAAATTCCCCCTTTCATCATCTGTGCCATTTACACCTGCGGCTCTCGCACCAGCTGCGGAAAATGTTTGACAGGGAGGGCCTCCTATGATGAATTCTATATCTTTGACCTCCGGTTGATAGTTGTTAATATCTTTGCATATAACCTTCGTGCCACTTAGTCTCATATGCCTTTCTGAGTTTATTTCCAGTGTTTTAGAAAAAACCGGCTCAATTTCTAAGCTTTCTACAATATTGAAGCCTGCATCATGAAACCCTATATCAAGCCCGCCGCCACCACTAAATAGACTTAAGGTTTTGATATTTCTTTTACGGTTTTTTTCCATCCATTTTTTAAGTTCGCTTCCAAATTTATCAGGCCATCCTGCCACCTCATCATTTGTATGCAATTTTTCCAAATATGACGCAAACCAATCCGAATGGATGTCTGATCTTTCTATTTGAAATAAGTCTTTTTGTGCTGCTGATTTCATATCGAATAATTCACCGGTAATTTTTTTGAAAATACTGTCATATTCTGCCATTTTTAAGAATTGCCTCGCGTTGCGGCAAAAGGCATAACGCCCGTATTCACGCGCCAGCGCAGCTGGTCGCATGGAATTGATGGTTATGCAGCATTTAGCGGGCGAATTCGGGCAACTTCCGTTTTAAGTGCTTGGTTGGCTTCCCAAAAATCTAAAGCGCGCTGAGCATTAAGCCAGAATTCAGCAGAGTTACCAAATAGACGGCCAAGACGTATAGCGATCTCCGGACTTACCGCCCGGCGCTCACGCAATAGTTCATTGATTGATTGCCGTGATATACCCAAAGCCTCAGCCAGACCTGAAACACTAAGTTCGTAATCAGGAATGAAATCTTCACGCAGCATTTCTCCCGGATGGGTAGGCTTTCGTTTCATACCTGTATTATTAATAGTCATTTAGCACACCCCAACATCAAAAGCATCACTATCTTCAAATCGAAAACAGATTCTCCATTGATCATTAATCGCTATGGCATGCTGCCCTTCACGATCATCGGTCAACCTATGCAGCTTATTACCTGGCGGTACTTTAAGATCATCAAGGCTCGTGGCCAGATTGACATATTCCAGCTTGCGCGAAGCACGAGCCTGGATGTCTGGCGGAAAGTTCCTCGACTCCCCTGATTCATACAAAGACTTGGTGTTCTTGTCAGCAAAAGTCTTGATCATGACAACAAATGTAATGCGTCACGTGACAGAAGTCACATGTTGGTTTAGCGCTTAGATTGCCTAAGGCCCTGCAACAACGCCACCGGCAAAGCCGGCGTCCGATTGCTTGAGATTGTTAGGGGGGCCTACGTATAATCGTACGGAATTCCCGTACATATTTTGGTGGATACAATGGAAACAGTCAGCGTAAACAAATTCAGGGACAACCTGAAACAGCTTGTAGAACAAAGCATTAGCCGACATGAGCCGATTAGAGTCTCCAGGCGGTCTGGCCAGGACTTTGTCGTGCTTAGCGCCGAAGACTGGGATCGTGAGCAGGAAACTCTGTACGTTCTGCAAAACAGTAGCTTGATGCGACAGCTGGCAGAGTCGGTCAAAACCCACACCGAGCGTAAAGGATACACGCCAACAAAAGAGCAAATGGATGAGATCACTGGTATTTGAAGGCAGGACTTGGGAGGCGTATAAAGCCATGCGCCAAAAGGACAAAAAGCTGCACGACGCTGCACGAAAAATTATCAAAGAACTCATTCGCTGCGACGACCCCGCTGCCGGGACAGGTAAGCCTGAGCCGCTGAAGCATAATCTGTCCGGCTTTTGGTCACGACGTCTGACCCCAAAAGATCGTATTGTGTATAGGTTCGATGATTCATCAATCTATATCTTTGCTCTGGGCGGACACTATGACGAGCGCTGACGCCGAGTTAACCGGGCGACGGCCGGCGACGCAGTTCCGATAGCGAACCCTTCACCAACTTCTCAAGCACACCAATGTCAATCTCGGAGAGGCGCTTGATGTACAGGCAAGACTTGCCCATCTTGTG
>CALQJO020000053.1 GCA_943330915.2 Rhodoferax sp. OV413
GTGTTTTCACTGATACGTTTTGAATGAGTTTACGGATGTTGCCTGCCCCGTATGACCGTGAAATCATACGCTGCTGTTATTTCATCAACCGTTCGCAACAAGACAGACAAACCCCATGAACGAAATCGTAGATGCCCTGAAGAAGTTCCGCGACGAGCGCGACTGGCAGCAGTTTCACAACCCCAAAGACCTGTCGATAGCGCTGAGCATTGAAGCCGCCGAGTTGCTGGAAGCGTTTTTATGGAAACAACCCGGCGACGCTGATCTGTCAAAGATCAAAGAAGAGCTGGCCGACGTTTTTGCCTATGCCTTTTTACTCGCCGATGCCTGTCAGCTGGATGTCAAAGACATTGTGATGGCAAAAATCCGCGTCAACGAGCAAAAGTACCCGGTGGAAAAGTCGCGGGGGAGTGCTAAAAAACACAACGAATTATAAGTGGGACTTACGGCAAACCCACTTCTTCACTGTCCAGCGCCCTTGCTTTGGTAAAACGTTGCGCCGGCGCGCTTGACCTCACCTGCTCCAGCCAGAACACCCCGTCATAGGGATAACTGTTGCCACGTGTGCCCACAAAATCGGCATCACCATCGCCGTCCATGTCGTGGGCGATAAACTTGTCGAACATGCCGCGCTTGCGGCGTGACACATCGTGGCGAAGCCACTCAGCGCCAGATAACTCAGCGCCAGAGACGCCCGGATTCTGGAACCAGCCGAGACGGCCCAGCGGATCGGTGAGCGCTGCATTGGCATCGTCGGCTTCGCGTTCACCGCGGCTGTAGCTGCCAACAAATACGTCCACCTCGCCGTCGCCGTTGATGTCTGCGGTTTCCATCCCGGTAATACTGTCCGGCGCAAAGGTGCCGATATAACGCGCATTCCACGCGTCACCTTTACGTGCGGGTTGTTCTATCCACACCAGGCCGCTGCCAACCGGGCCGTTGCTAACCTGGCCAACACCGGCGCCAATGATATCGAGACGGCCATCCGCGTTGAGGTCGGCGTACTCCAAATTAAAACCCGCCATGCGGGCGCCGTTGATACCAATGGCACGTTCAATAAATTTCAGTGAACCATCACCAGGATTATCAAACCACACCAGTCGGTCTTCGCCGCGGGTGCCGATGACAATATCGATGTCGCCGTCACCATCCAGATCAACCGGTTCAGAGTTTTGCGGGATGCTGTAACGGCCAAGTTCTATTTCTTGCCAGTTGTCACCATTTAATGGGTCACCCGACACCTTGAAGATGGATACTGGATTGGATACTGCAAAATCCTCGGGCCCGGGAATTTGTGCGCCTTTGTTGGGTGCGATCACTTCCGGCACAACATCGCCGTCGAGGTCAGCGGCAAACACGCGGATGTAACTGCCACGGCCTTCGGTCATCGGCAACTTCAGGCGTGGCCACTCGGTATCACGAGCACCGGGCCCTGGGTTTTGCAAATACAGCACATGCGACAACTCGGCAGCGATGAGGATGTCCATGAACCCGTCACCATTAACATCAGCGACGGCGGCGTCTTCTGGCGCAGCAGCATCCAGCCCTTCAGCCACGGTGATGTTGTGCCACTGCGTTGGATCGGCACTGCCAAAGGCGATGCGGATATGACCTTCGGGCGGCGCTTCAAAGCCAGGGGTGAAATTGGCGGAGTCGTAACTGGAATCGGATTCATGCACCGACACAATGTCGATGAAACCATCGTTGTCGATGTCGGTCATCACCAGTCCATCACCGCCGCTGAGCACAAAGTCCAGAATCTCGGCGTCATCAACCAGATGCTCTTGCCAGCTGATAAAGCGGCCATCGTTGGTGGTAGCCTCGGTGAGTTGATCGCCGACGCCTTGCGCCAGCAGATTGGAACACAGGGCCATACTGGCCAGTGCCAGTAGTGCCTGCTGGAGATTAGCATCGCGCATCCGCATAAATAACCTCATATGAATCATCAGCATAAATAATCATCAGCAACGATTGCCCGCCTCTGAAGCCTCCAACTGCTGATGTGATGTTACCACCTAAGAAGTGTTCAGATTTGTCAGACCTTCACACTTTTTCCAGCTATATATTTGTCAGTGCAACATAAAATCATACAGTTGTCATTTGACAACCATAATTACTAAACACTAGACTTCAGGACAAGGATGTCCATGCCTCGCAACAAACATCCCAAAAAAGAAATTGAGCAGGCGTTGGCCTATGCCGAATCTCGCGGCTGGCGTCTGGAGATTGGTGGAGCTCATGCGTGGGGCAAAATGTACTGCGAGGCTAATGACCGGGATTGCCGTTGTGGAGAATTTTGCATCGTGAGCATCTGGAGCACACCAAAATCTGTTGATAATCATGCACGGCAAATCAGAAGAGTTGTAGATAATTGCAAGTCAGTCCAATAAACACGCTTGGAAAATCCCCCATGCAGCAGTATGAATTCACGTTGAAATTTGCCCTGCCCATGAATGAATCGAACGGGCAAGATTTTATAGAAAGTCTGGCAGATGCTGGTTGCGATGACGCAATTGTTGGCACTGGCCAAAGAGGCCGGATTGCGCTGCATTTCACACGAATCGCTGATAACGCATTTGAGTCAGTAACATCAGCCATCCGTGATGTGAAACATGCGATTCCAGATGCCAGGTTAATAGAAGCAACGCCTGACTTTGTAGGATTATCCGACGTCGCAGAGTTGATAGGCTTTAGTCGCCAGAATTTAAGAAAGCTGATGATCTCTCATAGTGAGACGTTTCCTATACCAATGCATTCAGGTACGGTTTCGATCTGGCATTTGTTCGATGTTCTGCTTTGGTTAGAGCAACAACAAAAACGCGTTATTGATTCTGCCGTAAAAGATATTGCGTTAGCGAATATGAAAATCAATGTGTTAAAACAAGCAGCAATTCTGGATATACATCTTAAGACGCCAGTTCAGTAGAACCGACAATTTCACACCGCTGCTCTCAATAAAAACCACCTCCCCCACTTCTCACAACAAATCCGCTCTGCCAGAATACTTCTAAAAAAAGGAGAACCTCCCGCATGGCTACTGTCACCAAACACCTGCAATTCCCTGTTCCTGCCGCCGACCTATGGGCCATTGTTGGCAATGTCACCCGCATCGACTGGGTACCCGTGATTACCTCTTGCACACTGGACGGTGATGTTCGCAGCATGGAAATGGCCGGAGTTGGCACCGTGCAGGAGCGCATCTACAGGCGTGATGCTGACGCAATGGTGCTGGAATATGGTCTGATCAACCGCCCGACGGTGGCGCTGCATAAGGCCAGCCTGCAGGTGCTGGCGCTTGATGCAGGCACCTGCGAAATACGCTGGAGCACACAGATTGAGCCCGACGCGCTGCAGCCATTGATCGAGGGCGGCATGCAAAGCGCGCTGGATGCACTGGTCAAACTGGTTACGCCAACTACTTCGTAAAGCGCGCCGACTTTGATCGGCCCAGCGCGGCAAACAGCACTGACATGGGCAGGTGGCGCACCAGAAACACCAGCAGCTTGTAGTTCCAGCCCTTCACAGAAATCAGCCGTCCCTTTTGAATATCTTTAAAGGATTGCTCAACCACCTTTTCGGCAGTCCATGCGCGCACAAAGCCTTTTTTCTGGTAGAAAGTCCCGGGGTCTAGCCCCATTCTGGAATGGAAATCGGTGATGGTAAAACCGGGGCACAGCGCCAGGGCTTTCAGACCATCAGCGCGGTACGCCAAGCCGATACTTTCCGTCAGGCTGCGCACAAAAGCTTTGGTGGGCCCGTACAAAGCGCTGTTGCCGGTGGGAATCCAGCTGGCAACCGACGCTACGTTGATGAGAATACCTTTGGCTCTGACAAGATTGGGCAGCGCGGCGTGAGTCAACTGTGTGGTCGCGGTGACGTGCACATCGAGCAGCGCCTGATGATCAGACCAGTCAACATCACCCAGGCGACCATCCACAGCATATCCGGCATTATTGACCAGTGCATCCAGCGACGGCAGCAGCGTCACGGTGTCCACCAGCGCATGTAAATCGTGATGATCTGCCAGATCACCGATCTCAAGCTGCACCTTGATCTTGTATTGCTCACGCAGGCGTTCAGCCAGACGAGACAGCTGCGACTCACGCCGCCCGGCCAGAATCAGATGATAGCCTTGTTTTGCAAAGGCCTCGGCGTAGGCGGCGCCGATACCACTGGTGGCACCGGTGATGACAGCAAGACGATCAGACATGACGCTCTCCCGACAAAAAGCTGGAGTATAGCCCAGCTCACCTGCTAATCCAGCGGGTTGTGCAGGCGGGGCCAGTCGCGCGCAAGGGCTTGCAGAAACTCAACAGGGGTTTCTTCGTGTGGCAGGTGACCGCTTTGTGTGATCACCTCAAGCGTGGCATTGGGAAACTTGTCCGCCAGCTCAACACTGCTGCGGGTGGCGACCACCCGGTCATCATCGCCGGTGATCACCAGCACCGGCATCTGCAAGGCGCTCAGTTGCGCATCAGTAATGGCAGCGCGGGGCGTGTTGGCAAAATTCCACAAGGCGCGTTCCCATCCTTGTATTTCGGTTGGGCGGGTATACAGCTCAACAATCTGCGGAGTGAGTTTTGACAGGTCATGCCAGCTGGTCTCCAGCAGCGCCAGCCCACTTTCAGCAAAGTTGCCAAACAGCCAGATGGCGGTGCGCTGTACCTGCGGGATCGCGGTGATCCAGCCCAGATCAGGCCGCTCGCCGCCACCCATTTGTACCGCCGGGGCAACCAGCACCAGCGCGTTGACACTATCGCTGTGATTGATGGCATAACTGGTGGCCACACCGCCACCGGCAGAGTGTCCGAACAAGATCACCGGGGTGGTCTGCGTGGCGTAACGCTGGATCAGCTGCGTCAGAATCTCATGACCGGCTTGCTCGGTGTAGGGATCAACCGCCAGGTGGTCAATACTGCGCTGCGTCCAGCCAAAGGCCGGCCGGTCATAGGCCAGCACATTACCGTAAGCACTCAGTGCCGTGGTGACATCGCGCCAGGAATGCACATTGGCGCCAAAGCCGTGCAGCAGCACCAGCAAGGGCGGATTGCTGTCCGTGCCGGTATACGGCGTGTGCTGGACATGAACCTCCAGCCCGTTGATCTCCACAAACACTGCATCAGGGCCGGCTGACTGGCGATGATCCAGGGTGCCGGAGCCGGATTGTGGCAACAAAAACGGCACCACAAGCAGCGCCACCAGCACCGTCAGCAACCCATAACCCAGCACTTTCAGAATGATTTTCATGATGTTGCTCACCTGTTAAGCGTCACTGTTTACATCGACAATACAACGGAGGACTGCTCTTGAGCCAACTCGCGGGTCAGGAAAGTTTCCATCTGTGCGCGGCGCGCGGGATCGGCGGCAAACACACTCTCCAGAAACGACAGCATCGCCAGTCTTGTGAGCATCTGTTGTTCGCCGGGGCGCATGGCACGCTCAAATTCCGTCATGGTGCAGGGCATGGCGGCGTCTGCTGAAATACCGATGTCGGCATCGGGCAGTAGCATTTCCTCGACAGGCGCATCACCATTCTCCAGCCCACTCAGCAACATCGGGCAGGCCATTTCATCGGGGTGATGGAACCAGCGCATCAATGAGCTGGCAATACTGGCAAACCCCACATGGGTGCCGCCCTGCAGTGTCACCAGCAGCGACTGCGGTGATTTCTGCGGAATCGGTGCGGCATGGGCTTCATAGGGAATAATCGCATCGGCGCTGCCGGCAATCATCATAAACGGCATGGTGCTGGTGCTGAAAAACCTTGGTGTTAAAAACACCGCAGGCCCAGCAATTGATACCGCCGCTGCAATGCGCGGGTCACGACTATCGCGGTGAAATGCCGTCAGTTGCGACGTCAGCCCACCCAGAGACAGTCCGGCCACGGCAATACGCTGAGGATCAATCAATCCGAACAGGCTGTCGCCTTCGGTAGAGTTGCGCGCAAGCAGATGATCAAGCACAAACGACACATCACCGGGCTGGTTGCCCACATCGTTGACCGTCGGGCCGCCGGGGGCTCCACCACTGCTCAAGGGATAATCGACAGCGGCTACGACGTACCCTTTAGGCACCAGGAAATCCACCAGATATCCGGCTTCACTCACCGATGACATAAAACCGTGGCTGTACAGAATAAGCGGGTATGGGCCCTCGGTGCGTTCGCGCGGATACCAGAGCTCGCCGTTCAACTGGCGAAACGGCTGCCCAGCAAACTCGCCGTTGGCCATGGTTGCCCGGGTGTTGTCGGTCAGCGCCAGTGACTCATTCGCCATGCCCAACTCACCGGGCTGATACAGGGCTGTGCCCTGCGGCCCTGAAGGCGTTGGCAGCACTGGGTTAAACACATACGCGGCGGCAATTGCCACCAGCGCCAGCGTGACCAGAAGTGCTTTAACGATACGCTTTACCATGATTTCCCCGGTTTACAGCGAGTCCAGCGCGCCGTTAAGCGTTGCCGACGGACGCATGGCCTTGGACACCAGATCGGCATTGGGCTGGTAATAACCGCCAATCTCCACCGGCTTGCCTTGCACGCTGATCAACTCGTTGAGGATCTTTGACTCGTTGCTGTTCAGGAAGCTCGCCAGCTTGCCAAAACGCTCCGCCAGCTCTGCATCTTTGCGCTGTGCACCCATGGCTTGTGCCCAGTACATACCCAGGTAGAAATGGCTGCCGCGGTTGTCGATTTCACCGATGTTGCGCGCCGGAGATTTGTCTTCATCGAGGAACTTGGCCGTGGCCTGATCCAGCGTGTCGGCCAGAATCTGCGCACGGGCATTGCCGGTGGTCTGTGCCAGATGCTCAAGTGATGCGGCCAACGCCAGGAACTCACCCAATGAATCCCAGCGCAGGTAGTTTTCTTCCACAAATTGCTGCACGTGTTTGGGCGCTGAACCACCCGCACCGGTTTCAAACAGCCCACCGCCATTCATCAACGGCACTATGGACAACATTTTGGCGGAGGTGCCCAGTTCCAGAATCGGGAACAGGTCGGTGAGGTAATCACGCAGCACGTTGCCGGTGACGGAGATGGTGTCTTGCCCGGCTTTCAGGCGCTGCAGTGTGTGGCGTGTAGCAGCATCCGGCGACAGGATCTGTATATCAAGACCGCTGGTATCGTGATCTTTCAGGTAGGTGTTCACTTTGGTGATCAGCTCACGGTCATGTGCACGGTTGTTATCCAGCCAGAACACGGCCGGCATACCACTCAGGCGCGAGCGTGACACCGCCAGCTTGACCCAGTCGCGGATTGGCGCATCTTTTACCTGGCACATACGCCAGATATCACCCTGTTGCACGGAGTGCGAGAACACGGTGTTGCCCGCTTTGTTCAGCACAACGACGGTGCCGTCAGCCGGTATTTCAAAAGTCTTGTCGTGTGAACCGTATTCTTCGGCTTTTTGCGCCATCAGACCCACATTCGGGCAGGTGCCCATGGTGGCCGGATCAAACGCACCGTGTTCGCGGCAGAAACGGATGGTTTCCTGATACACCCCGGCGTAACAGCGGTCAGGCACCAGCGCCTTGGTATCCTGACGCTCGCCTTTGCGATCCCACATCTTGCCGGAGTCACGAATCATGGCGGGCATCGAGGCATCAATAATGACGTCGCTGGGCACGTGCAGGTTGGTGATGCCTTTGTCGGAATTGACCATGGCCAGTTCTGGCTGACTGTTATATACCGCCTGAATGTCGGCTTCGATCTGGGCGCGCTGCGCCTCTGGCAAGGTGGCGACTTTGGCGACCACATCACCAAAACCGTTGTTGACGTCTACACCCAGCGCACTGAGCGTGGCGGCATGTTTGGCAAATACCGGTGCAAAAAACACCTTGACCGCATGACCAAACATAATCGGGTCAGAGACCTTCATCATGGTGGCTTTTAAGTGCAAAGACAGCAGTACGCCTTCAGATTTCGCCGCAGCGGTTTCTTTGGCAAAAAATGCTTGCAGCTGCGCGGCGCTCAACCGCGCGGCATCAATCACTTCGCCGGCAATTACTTTTACCGGCTTGCGCAATTCCTGCTCGCCAGTGGCGGTTTTCAAGACAATTCTGAGCTCATCAGCGGCAGCAAAAGTCGCAGACTGTTCGCTGCCATAGAAGTCGCCATCGCTCATGTGTGCCACATGGGTTTTGGAGGCAGTCGACCATTTGCCCATCTTGTGTGGATGTTTTTTGGCGTAGTTTTTCACCGAGGCTGGTGCACGACGGTCAGAGTTACCTTCACGCAGCACCGGGTTGACCGCTGAACCTTTGATTTTGTCGTAGCGTGATTTGACGTCAATATCCGCATCGGTTTTGGCGTCCACCGGATAATCCGGCAGGGCATACCCCTGGGATTGCAATTCTTTGATGGCCGCCACTAATTGCGGCACAGAAGCGCTGATATTCGGGAGTTTGATGATGTTAGCTTGTGGGGTGTTGGCCAGCTCGCCCAGTTCCGTCAGTGCATCGCCTATGCGTTGATCAGGCTGCAGGAATTCCGGGAAGTTGGCAATGATGCGGCCGGCCAGAGAGATATCACGGGTTTCCACCGACACCCCGGCTGCCTGGGTGAAGGCTCTGACAATCGGTAAAAGGGAGTAAGTTGCCAGGCGGGGTGCTTCATCGGTTTCGGTATAAATAATTTTTGAATCATCAACTGACATAGCGATTCCTAATCATGAGTCCAGGACAGCGGACAGGAAATGTAAAGTGCGCGGATGATAGCACTCAGCCGCGCCTCAGGAAAAGGCGGCCGCTGCCCGGACTGCTGTCACTGCAAACTGAGCACGCGCGGTTTACCCAAGCTTTGCGCGGCAGGATTGTACGCGGAGTCAGGGCCACTGAAACCTGCGAGGTACTGTTCCAGCGCATCGATATCCAGCATTCCGGCAAGGCGGTCAGCACCGACTGCCAGGGCAGTAAATGCGTCGCCACCATCGGCAATAAAGTTATTGACCGTCACCCTGAGCGGCAACTCGGGATCCACCAGCTCACCGGCCTGCACAAGGGGCTGTCCGTTTAAGGTCATTTCCACAATTCTGTTGCACTCAGGTGCATTTTCGTTGAATTGGTAACTGAAGCCTGCAGACACCTGCAACATCGTACGTTGCCTGCGGCCCAGACAGCCCGGGAACTGTTGCTCCAGCACGTCTTTAAGCTGCCGGGCCGTGTAGGTCATGGTAACCAGTGAATTCCCAAAAGGCTGCATGGCGTAAATGGCGCCGTAAGTGATATGGCCGGGATACAGCTCGGCGTTCATGTTGGCACGCACACCACCGGCATTCATCAGCGCCAGCTGTGCACCGCCCATCTCGGGTGAGCGCGTGGCCTGCAGCTGTGCATCTGCAATCATATTGCCCGCATCACTCTGTCCAGTCAGCGGATCGGCGCTGCGTGTCACCGCCGCTGTCATCACGCCAATTACCCGGTCAGCCAATGGCTGCGCCAGATCACTGTAGGCATTAATCAGGCGGGTAATCTCCTGCACCGGAATCACTGACTCATTCTGCTCGACCAACAGATTGCGCACGCTAACCTCGGTGATATCACCGCTGGTGTCATCCAGCTTCACATTAATATCGGATACCACAGATGCTGCACCCTGTGCGTGGCTGACCGGAATCAGACGCCCCACGCTGTTGGGAATATTGCAGTTGTAGGCCACTGAGCTGTGTCCGGTAATCACCAGATCCACTGCGTCGTCGAGCTCGCTGACAATGTCTGCGATTGGAATGACCAGATCAGCGCCGGCGATGTCATCCATGCAACTGTTGATCATGCCTGACGCCTCGGGGCGCAAGCCGCCCTCATGTATCAACACAACAATCGCTTCAATGCCCTGGGCACGGATGTGTGGGATCAGCGCGTTGATGGTCTGGGCCTCATCCAGAAACTGCAGCGTGCTGATGCCTTCCGCCATCACGATATCGGGTGTGCCCTCCAGCGTCAGTCCGATAAACGCAATGTCATGCTCGCCGAAGGTTTTGACGCCATACGCCGGAAACAAGGGTTCGCCGGTCTGCTCAACCACCACGTTGGCGGACAGAAAGCCAAACTGCGCGCCTTCAAATGGCACAGGAGTGCCGACCGCCGCGCCTTGGCAGGTGTTTTCATTCAGGGGGTGGCAGCCGCCGTTTTGCATGCGCAGCAGCTCATCAGAACCATCATCAAACTCATGATTGCCAACCGCGTTAAAATCCAGCCGCAGTCTGTTCATCACTTCAATGGTCGGCTCGTCATGAAACAGTGCAGACACCAGCGGACTGGCACCAATCAGATCGCCGGCCGACACCACCACATTGAATGGGTTTTGCGCTTTGAGCCGGTCCACGTAGGCAGCAAACACGTCAACACCCCCCACCGGCACACCTTCAACACTGCCAGCGCTGAACAGATTGCCGTGAAAGTCATTAAACGCAATAATCTTGACCTGCGTGTCGGCCGTCGCCAGCGGCGCCGCCATCAAGGTAAATGCAGAAAACACACTGGTGATAACGCCACGATTGATCATGTTGGGCTTCCGGGAGATGAGTGGATGCAGTGCACCGAGAGGCATCAAGATTATCCTGTTGCGCGAGGGTACTGCATGCGGTATTGCATTTTTTTGAAACATGTACGGGCCACACCCGTGACCCGGCGGTTTAAAGCAAGGGCGTTTCTGCCCCTGCTGGCCCTCATCATCAGCCTGGCTGCACCCAACCTGCTGGCGCAATCTACCAACAATAGTCTGACTAACGACCCCATGGCCCAAGACCCCATGGCCAGCGACCCCATGTTAGTGCAGCAGCGCGGCTTGTATCAACAGGCGGTACAGGCGCAAGCCCGCGGCCAACGTGCTGAACTGCAGGCGCTGATGGTGCAGCTTGAAGACTACCCTTTACATGTGTATCTGGAGTTCAACGCCTTACGCCCGTCTCTGTCAGCAATGGCACAACGCGGCAATGACTTTACGCCGGTGGATGACTTTTTGTCCCGCCACCGTGATTCCTTCCTCGGCAACCGTCTCGAGCGTGAGTGGGTGTCGGCACTGGCCGATCAGGGCCGCTGGAGCGATGTGGCACGTTACCATCGCGCCGAAAACACCAATACCACACTGACCTGCCGTGCCTTGCGCGCGCAGATTGAGCTTGGCAACACCGCTGCGTTAGTGGACGTTGCGCCCTTATGGAACGTCGACTATTCACAGCCCAATGACTGTGACCCGGTGTTTGAGACATGGTTGGCGCAAGGCTTCCTGGAGCCGGACATCGCCTGGCAACGCTTTACCAAAACCCTGCAATCCCGGCAAATGGGGCTGGCCCGTTATGTGTCACGGCTGATGCCCGAGCGCGAGCGACGCCTGTCCGAACTGTATTTGCGCATCGATGAGCAGCCCGAACGCCTGCTAACGGATGCCGCGCTGGAAGAAACCGCGCCGGAAGTCCGCGAGATGATCCTGCATGGCGTGCGTCGTCTGGCGCAGGCGGATGCCCGGCAAGCCTTGGCTGCCCTCAACAGGCATCACGCAGTGCATGTATTCACCCCAGAAGAACTGACGGCCAGCAAACAGTTGATTGCCCAGCGCGGGCTGCAGCAGGGTCTGGTTGCTGACACAGAGGCGATGCTGGTGAACGAGCCTGAGCTGAACTCCGAAACACTGGTGAGCTGGATTTTGCGCGATGCCATTCGCGCACAGGACTGGCAACGCATGGCCGCCTGGATTTCCCGCCTGCCTGCGCAGGCGCAGAGCAGTGAGCGCTGGAAATATTGGTGGGCGCGCACCCTGGAGCAACTCCATGCGGCGGGTGTTGACCATGACAGTGCGCTGCCAGAAGCCGAGCAACTGTATGCTGAACTGGCTCAAACCCGCGGTTTCTACGGATTTCTGGCCGCCGATAAACTGGGCCTGCCTTATGAACTCGTTGATCGCCCGGTGCCAGTGCGGCCTCAGGATCTGAGCGAGCTGTATAACAATCCTGCGATTCAACGCGCTCACGAGCTGTATGTGCTCGGCGAGGAAATCAGCGCACGCAGTGAGTGGCAGTTCGCTCAGTCAACCATGAGCACTGAACAGATTGTCAGCAGCGGTCTGATGGCTGACAGCTGGGGCTGGCACCGCAATGGCATACAGGCCATGATCCGCGCCGAGTACTGGGACGACCTGCAACTGCGCTTTCCGCTGGCCTACGGCGATCTGTTTGCCAACGCGGCCACGCAGCTGGACGTTTCACAACAGTTGCTATTTGCCATTGCCCGTCAGGAAAGCGCGTTTATGCACGACATACGCTCCAGTGCCGGGGCTCTCGGGCTTATGCAACTGATGCCCGCCACCGGACGGGAAACCGCCTCGCGTGCCGGTATGCGCATCAATGATCAGGATCTGCTCAGACCCGAGATCAATATCGCGCTGGGCAGCCGCTATCTTGCGCAGTTGCTGGAAGATTTTGATGGCAATCGTGCGGTGGCCGCAGCAGCCTATAACGCCGGACCCGGTCGTGTGCGGCAGTGGCTGCGCCAGACCAGCAGCAGTCCCTTGCCGCTGGACGCCTGGATTGAAACCCTTCCGTTTACTGAAACCCGCAATTACGTGCAGAACGTGCTGTCATTTTCGGTGATTTACGCCTATCGCATGGGCGAGTCCACGCGCTTTCTTAACGATGTCGAAATCAACAGCCGTCTGTGAACACGGCCATGCAGGGCATCGCAGGCTAAGGCGACGGGTTTGTTTGATGTGTGGAGAGTTATGACAAAGTGTGTCGTTTGTTGGAGCGCTGGCATCGTCACGGGTATATTAGCCGGGCTCTGGTCGTGCTAATAAACCCGTTTGTGGAAATCATTTATGTCGGTCAACCGCTACACCCGCTTGTTCCCCCGGCTTGTCAGCCTTTTATTGCTAGTCCTGTTCAGCCAGGTATTGTTGGCTCAACCCGCCCGCCAACCGGTTGAAGGTAACCCGGTCAGGACGCCGTTTTCCACCGAGGTACAACCGGAATGGCTGTCGCAGGTGTTGCCGGGTGCGGAGAGCTTTTCCGACAAGGCAGGCGAACCACCGGTCTACCGCGGCTATCGGCAGAACCCTGAAAATGGTCAGCAGGAATTGGTGGGTTACGTGTTTCTCAGCGCCGACGTGCCGCCGGAAGAGCGCGGTTACAGCGCCCCACTGGATATGCTGATTGGCCTGAACACCGACAATCAGGTCAGCGGTTTCAAGCTGCTCGACTATGTAGAATCGTATACCAACACCATTGGCGACTTTGCCGCTGACCCGGTGTTTCAGGCGCAGCTGCAGAACAAACATGTGGCCGATGAGTTCCGCTTGCTGCGGGACATTGACGGTATCGCCGGCGCGACAGTCACCAGCTTTGCCATCACCCGCGGTGTGCGTGAAGCCGCCCGACGGGTTGCCGAAGCACACAACAACTTTGTTCCCGGCAATCCTGTAGACCGAGCGCGCAGCGCGCGGGTGCTGGAAGAGATGAGCCAGTACAGCTGGCAGGATTTGCTGGATCAGGGGGTGGTTCAGCAGCTGGCGATGCCGGTGCCTGGTGGCGGCCAACTGGAACTGACCTTTACCTATCTGGGTCACGCAGCCCTGGGTGAATTTTTTATTGGCCGCACCGCCTATGCTCGCGCGGAGCGTGATGCCAGTTCCCGTCTGGGCGGCGCGCAGATGATATTGCTGGCGGTGGGCGGCGAAGGCTTTGGCCAGTTCCGCCAGGATCGCCTGACCATTCAGCAGGGCGATGCGCCTATCCGTCGCGTGCTGCCCAATCGCCTGGTCACGGCCGGTAATGCCGATGCCGGCATGATCACCAATCGCGCCGAATTTGCGGGCGCGGTTGTGCTGGACGACTGGATTGACCCAACACAGCCCATCAATTTCACCTACCAGCCGCTGGGCAGTCTGGAACCCTATGAACTGAGTTATCAGACGGTCGGCATAGGCTTGCAGCTGGCGCAAAACGATCCAATTCTCAGCGAACGCGAAATCGCCAGCATCCTGCGCGCAGAAAACAGTGCCATTCTGAAATTTTTTAACGATCCGCCCTGGGGTGTTACGCCGTGGGACCAGGTGATTTTTCTGTCGCTGATATTTGTTTTGGCGTTGGCAGCATTTTTCACCAAACGCGCCGCATTGCGCTGGACAGCATTAACCGCAACCCTGGTGTATCTGGGCATTATTGACGGCGGCTTTTTGTCGGTTTCACACATCACCGGTGCTGCCACTCAGGGCCCATCGATTTTCCTGAACAACCTGCCAGTGCTGATGATTGTGGTGTTTACGCTGGTCACCACGCTGATCTGGGGACGGCTGTTCTGTTCAGCGTTGTGTCCGTTTGGTGCGGTGCAGGACATCATTACCCGCTTTACTCCCAAGCGCTGGCTGGCTCCGCTGCAAAAATCCATCAACATCCCCAAGGCCTGGCATCTGAATGGCCTGTATGTGAAGTACGCCATTCTGGCGTTTATTCTGGTGATGGCGGTTGGCTTTAATAACGTCAAAGTGTTCCCGTATTTTGAGCCCTTTGGCACGCTGTTTTTCCTGAGTGGCTCGGCGGTGCTGTTTGCCATTCTGGCGGCAATCCTGCTGGCTTGTGTGGTGGTGCCGCGCTTTTATTGCCGTTATGTGTGCCCTCTGGGCGCTGCGCTCGGGGTGGTGTCATTGGTCAGCCCGCTGCGCATCAAGCGCGTGAAGCAATGTACCGTGTGCACGGTGTGCGAACATGCCTGCCCGACCGGCGCCATACAGCGCGAAAAAATTGACTTCAAGGAATGTGTGCGCTGTGATGTGTGTGAAGACAAACTGATCAAAAAAGCCGGCTCCTGTCGACATGACATGGATCGCATTATCATCCGTCACAAAGAGCTGCGCGCGCCGTAAACCAGATTTCTATAAACCATTAAATAACAATAGGATATGACATGAAAAAATTGCACATGATGTTAACCGCGACCGCGATGGGTGTTGCGCTGGCACTGGTGGGCGCCGCACAACTCACCGCCCAGTCCGATCAGTTGATTGCCGTGGATGAAGATACCTTTGGCTGTATTACCGAGATGAACCCGGTGCGGGGCTTTTTTGTGGACAACCTGCTGGGCGACCTGGACGCCACTCTGGCGGTGGCTAACTCCGCCAACGGCGGCACCTGGCCCACCGGTTCCATGGTCCAACTGGTACCGACAGAAGTGATGATCAAACAACCGGAAGGCACCAGTGCGGCCACCAATGACTGGGAATTTTTTGAACTGGCAGTCAGCGCTGAGGGCTCAGAAATTGTGACCCGCGGCTTCACCGACGTGGTGAATCGTTTTGGTGGCAATTGCCTGGGATGTCATGTCAAGGCAGAACCACAGTGGGACATGATTTGTGAGACCGGGCACGGCTGCGACCCTATCCCGCTGTCGCGCGAGATGCTGACAACCATTCAGCAGAGCGATCCGCGTTGCAATCGCCCGGATTAATCCGGGCAACTATTAATCCGGGCAACTGCCGACGAACCTACTGGTTATGCAAGGCTGATTGCTGCAGGGCTTATTCCTGCAGCAACAGCGTCACCAGATTCGGGTCTGCCGCAATATCCTCTTCATAAAACGGCAGTCTGATCCACTGACTGTCTGAGTACAAACGCGTCTGATCGGCAAAATGCGGCGAACGCGGATCCTCAGACTGTGAATAGGTCAGAATGGCCTTGGCATCGACACGACCATCCTGCTGCCAGCCCACCGCCTGAATGTAACTGTTGCCATGCACAATCGGGCTGTACCCGACACCGGGACGGTATTGCGACGTGATCACGCTCCACATGCCGGCACCACCGTCACCCCCGGGAATCGGGATCATCTCTGTGCCGCGCGGCTCAAACTGCAGCGTGCCCAGCGGGGCATCGAGAGCAATCTGATTATCGGTAAACAGTTTCTGCGATGTTGCCAGCGCCTGACGCAGCGCCTGCCTCACTGCGTCATTGTCCAGTGCCAGCGTGCGGGGCGTGTTCACCGGATCATTGTTGTCAAACGGCACCGCAAACAGATCGGCTGTGCGTCCGGCCTGCCGCCAGAATTCGCGCCAGACGTGAGCACCACGGCTGTCGATATCTTCCCGTCTGTCCCATGCCGATAAGGCCGTGCACGCGGCGCCGATATCCACATCACCGGTTTCCAGGGCCACAACGGTATCGCCTGTACACAGCGTCAGCACTTCGTCCAGGAACAATTCAGCACCAAAGTGACGGTGACTGAACAACATGTCCTGCAGATCCTGCGCCTGCATCTTGCGGCCACTCGCCAGCGCGGCCTCTATAAAGGTCAGACCCGCGCGGGTGCGCAGGCTCACCGCGGCATTTTCAGCGCCGATGATGGGTGAGAAACCTTCCAGTGGCTGGCGGGGCGTGGACAACCAATAACTGTCATTGGCATTGTGCACATAGTCATCACGACGGATACGCGGCATGTTGTCTGCTGGCATCGCGCCCGGAATATGGCTGGCCGGGGCTTCCTGCCATTCGCAGTCCGGCCGGCTGCCATCCAGAATCACCAGGTTGCGCGAGGCACCTTCCACCGGTACCTGGCAACGACCGATCAACTCAGCGTCCACGTTGGGCACCACGCTGATGTCGGCATAAAACGCTGTTCCATCACTGTCAGCGGCAATGGTATTGGTCCAGGACACACCTTGCAGACTCAGAGCGGCTTCAACCTCGTCGATATTGGCCGCTTTGTTAAGCGCGTCATAGGTTACTGCTGCTCTGTCGTTGTAAAGATTGGCATCGCGGATGGCATAGGCACGCTCGGGTGTCCACGGCAACTGGTTAGAGACCAGCAAAGGGCCGTAATGTGTCATGTAAACGGTATGCGACTGTGTGGTCGCGCCACCTTCCTGATTGAGCACCGGCACCTCGATGGTGACCGGCTGCATATCGCGGAAATCATCACCATAGCGATAACGGGTGGGATTGGCAGGATCCAGTTCCAGCGCATAAATGGTAGAGCGCAGGCCGGTGGATACCGTGTGGGTCCACGCCACATCTTTGTTAAAACCAATAGCGATGCGGTTGGTGGTGTACAGGCTGACACCCATGACATCCACTTCACCGGGGATGGTGGTGTGGATCATGTGAAAGCGCGATGAACCCTGCCAGGGATAATGCGGATTGCCCAGCAGCAGTCCGCGCCCGCTTTCCGTGACCTCGCGGCCCATAGCCACCGCATTGCTGCCAATGCCGGCAGGCAGGTCAAAATCACTGTCAAGACTGGCCACCGGTTGACCGGGTGGCGCGGCGTTAGCCATCTCACGCTGGAAGCGTCCCAATCCATATCGAATCCCCACGCCAATGGTGAGTTTGTCGAGATCACGCTCGGTGATGCTGCTTACCCAGCTTGCCCCGGCACAACTTTCTGGCAAATCCTGGCGGTGGTCATTGATGTAGCGGTTGTATCCCGCGATGTATCCTGCTGAAAACTCATTGGCTCGGTCAGTCTGACTGGCGCGAAAGCCGGCAATCATGGCGTCATCAAGCACCGCGCGGTGGAAAATGTCACTCTGCAGATTGCCCTGATCTGCACCGAAATAACGGGACATTTCACCATTGACCATCAGCACGTCGCGAGCGATGGTGCACACCGCATCTTTGGCGGTGGCATAGGCAAATCCGTAACCGAGACTGCTCCAGTCATCGGCCTTGACGTGTGGGATGCCGTAACTGGTCCAGCGAATTTCTGTACTGAAGCGATGTTCAGGGGCGGCTGAGGTGTCTTCTGCAGCCATATCGGCGTCCGGGGTTGCCGGATCTGAGCAGGCCGCCAGCAAGACCAGCAAGCTGGCCAGTCCGAGCCGCGAGCGGGCAGGTGCCGTGAGGGGGTGACAATCGGGGTGACGCATGGTATCTCTCCGTTACTGTTGTTGATCAATGACTTTTGTCAGCAGTTGCTTGATATCCCACTGCCTGAGGACTTTTTTATGAACGCATTTTTTGCTATAGCCGCTCCTTTAGCCGCTCCTTTA
>CALQJO020000054.1 GCA_943330915.2 Rhodoferax sp. OV413
CTTTAATCTGGTGGTTAGCCTGGTGATGATTGTGCGCGACAAGCGCTCGGACATTGCAATTCTGCGCACAATGGGTGCATCGCCCGGCATGATTGGTCGGATTTTTGTGCTGCAAGGCTGCCTGATTGGCCTGATCGGCGCGGGTATCGGGCTGGTGCTTGGCTCTTTGTTGGCGCTGAATATCAGCGCTCTGTACCGTTGGATGGAGGAGGCCAGCGGGACTAGCCTGCTCAGTGCTGACGTGTATCCCGTGGACTTCCTGCCCTCACAGCTGTTGTGGTCTGATCTGGCCTGGGTCAGCAGTGGTGTATTGATATTGTGTCTGCTAGCCAGTCTGTATCCGGCATGGCGTGCAGCACGGGTATTACCTGCTGAGGCACTGCGCGCGGACTGAGTCTTGTTGCACAAAACTCCTGGTGCGTAATGCGCTATTTTAGTTCCGGCTCTGCAAACGCTATTTTCCCCTGCATCTGTGACGATTCCCCGCTATAAAATCTGAGCATCGGCCGATGTCCGGAGATGCTGTTTTTGGCTTCGCGGGAGTGCCCATGCGTTTACGACTACTGGCTTTGTGCCTGGGAATTGCGCTGCACAGCCGCTCGAGCGAACTGCCTTTGCTACTGACGAGTGACTACCAGTCAGCTAGCAGGCTGGTGATGGCTTTGTGTATGTTGTCCCTGGTGTTGGCAATTGCCTTGTCGAATCGGCCGAGCAGGCTGTTAAAAGCTGTCAGTTACGCAGGTTTGTTGGGCGCAGGGTTTTTCTGGGCCATGGCGCTGGCACAACATCAAATGCATCAACGGTTGCCGGTGTCGCTGGAAGGTCAGGACTTCTGGCTGATCGGCCAGGTTGCCAGTCTGGTGCGAGAGCCACCCGCGACTCAGGCAGTTGCCGCTGCGGACAGCTTTAACCGGCGCACCAGTCAGTTTGAGTTTGTGGTGCAGTCCGCCTGCCTGCGCCTGCTACCCGAGCAATGCGAAGCGGACAATCGGTTGATGAAGGGCATGAGAGTCTCGTTGAGTGACTATGCCGGTTTGCCTGTCAGCACCGGGGAGCGTTGGCAGCTGCGCGTGCGTGTCAACCGCCCTCACGGTTTCTCTAATCCGGGTGCATCTGATTTTGAAGCGGTGCAGTTTCAGCGCGGCATCACGGCGCGTGGCTACATCCGCGAAACCAGGTTCAACAAACGGCTTGCCGAAGCAAACCCCAGCGTCAACACCGCTCGCGCAGCACTGGCTGCACACATTCAGCAAGCTGGTATCCCAATTGAGAGGACTTTGAAACACACTGGCCTGCTTACCGCGCTGGTGATCGGAGACCATCAGGGTATCAGTGGTGAACAATGGGAGACGTTTACCGGCACTGGCACCAATCATCTGGTGGTGATCTCCGGTATGCATGTCAGCTTTATGGCACTGACAGCCTGGTTGTTTTTTAACCTTGTTGTTCGGGTGTCACCAACGATGCTGTTGATTATGCCGGCACAACATTGGGCCGCGCTGGCGGCGATGCTGGCGGCGCTGGCGTACAGCCTGCTGGCAGGTTTCTCGCTGCCAACGCAGCGCGCGCTGATCATGATTGCCGTGCTGATGGGCAGTCGTCTGGCCGGGTTGGCCATTGCACCGACTGACTCACTGCTGATTGCCGCCACGCTGGTGCTGATCAAAGATCCGCTGGCAGTCACACAGGCAGGTTTCTGGTTGTCGTTTGGCGCGGTGGCATCGCTGTTTCTTGCGTTCTTCGGGCATGGTCAGCCTGCTGCCAGTCACCCCGGGTGGCGTCAGCAGCTGAACACGGCGTGGCAGCGCTGGGTATATCCGCAGTGGGTTGTCAGTGCCGGTTTATTGTTGCCATTAATTCTGTGGACCGGGCAGGTATCGGTGATTTCGCCACTGGCCAATGTGATTGCCATACCGATGGTAAATCTATGCGTGGTACCGCTGGCCTTGCTGGGATCCATCGCTGTCTCGATTGGGATTCCTTATGCCAGTTGGATGCTGGTCATCGCCGATGTTGTGCTGGGCTGGATGATGAATTTTCTGCAGTGGTTGCTGAGTTGGACACCCGGTACCTGGCGGCCGGCAGTGCCCGGATGGGATGTCATGGTGCTGATGGCCATCGCCAGTGCTCTGTTGCTAGTGCCACGAGGTCTTGTGCCGCGCTGGCTGGCGCTACTTATGCTATTGCCGCTGCTAAGAGCACCGGAGGCTGCGCGCCCGGCACCAGGCCTGATGTGGGTGCGTTTTCTGGATGTCGGGCAGGGGCTGGCGATTGTTGTGCATACCCACAGGCATACCTTGGTGTTTGATACCGGTCCGCCGCTGGGGCCGGACTATGATGCGGGCCAGGCCGTGTTGCTGCCATATCTGCGCTGGAGCGGTGTTGCTGAGGTAGACAGGGTCATTGTCAGTCACTGGCATGCTGACCACAGCGGGGGACTTGAATCACTGCTGAGTGAATACCCCTCACCTGGGCAACCAATGACCTGTGAGTCGGGCCAGCGTTGGCAATGGGATGGGGTGGACTTCAGCGTGTTGCATCCCGGCAGCAGCAAGCATGCTGGCAGCGATCCCAATAACAGTTCCTGCGTGCTGCTGATTGAAAGCAATGGCCAGCGGGTGTTGCTGACCGGTGATATTGAAGAAGAGGCGGAGCGCCGGTTACTCGGTGAATGGCCTGACGTGCTTGCTGCGGACATTGTGCAGGCACCTCATCATGGCAGTCGCAGTTCCAGCACCCCGGCGTTTGTGGCCGCCGTGCAGGCACAATGGGTCATCATGTCAGCAGGCTACAATAACCGCTTTGATCACCCGCACCCCGAGATTGTCTCGCGTTATCAACAGGCAGGCAGTCAGGTTGAGATCACCGCTCACAGCGGTGCTGTGCTGTTTGAGCTGGGAGGCACGCAGCCGCGCTTGCTGGAGAGGCACCGTGATACGGCACGCCGTTTCTGGCACACCAAACGCTGAGCAGCTCAATTCCAGGAAGTTATGGTAGAGTAAGCGCCGGATCAGCGGAGGTGACAGTTGTGGTAGAGATTGTGATTGCTGGCGGCTGGTTAATGCTGCCGATTATTTTGTGTTCAATCCTGGCGATTGCCATTGTTATCGAACGATTCTGGACCCTGAGCGTCAACCGCGTTGCGCCACGCTATGCTGTGGGTCAAATCTGGACCTGGATCAAGAACAATGAACTCGATTCCACGCGGTTGCGCGAACTCCGACTGGCCTCGCCGCTGGGTCAGATTCTGGCGGCAGGGCTGCTGCAGGCGCGACAGGGTCGCGATGCCATGAACTCCGCTATCTCCCAGTCTGCTGCCGTGGTCATCCACGAACTTGAACGATATCTCAGTACCTTGGGGACAATTGCCGCCATTACTCCTTTGCTGGGCCTGTTGGGAACGGTCATCGGCATGATCCGCGTGTTTACCGAAATCATGGTGCAAGGCACTGGCAACCCCAATGCGCTAGCGGGCGGAATCTCCGAGGCACTGATTACAACAGCCGCCGGTTTGTGTGTTGCAATCCCTGCCTACGCCTGTCACCGCTTTCTTGTGCGCCGCGTGGATACGCTGGTGTTGGCGCTGGAGCAGGAATCCGGCAAGCTGGTTGACGCGCTGCACGGTGACCGGCGCGTTGATGTGCGTGAATTCAGCATTCCCAAAGAGCATGCCGATAGCGAGAAATCAGCGTGAATTTTCCCCGCCGCACGCTGGAAGACCCTGAAATCAACCTGACCCCGTTGATTGATGTCGTGTTCCTGCTGTTAATCTTTTTTATGGTGAGCACCACCTTTACGCGCGATACGCGTCTCACCGTGAATCTGCCCGAAGCCGATGCCAACAGCACTGAGAGTCTGCCAGATCAGATTGAAGTGACTGTCAGTGAAGCAGGGCGTTTCAGTGTTAACGGGGAAGTGCTGAGTAACAGTCAGGCGAGCATCTTAGGCGATGCAATCCTGCAGGCAGCGCAGCGCGATCGCAGCCGGCCGGTGCTGCTGGTGGCTGATGCCGAGGCCACTCATCAATCAGTCGTCACCGCCATGGATGCCATTGGTCGGGCAGGATTCAGCCGTCTCAGCATTGCTACCCGTCCCCCTCAGTCAGCCGACACGCAAAGCACTGATCAACCGCCGTTAACGATGCCAGCCAACCAGGAGTAACGGGCCCGCATGAATCAGACAACAACCCCCCCTGGCAAGCATGCTCCTGATCTGGCAACGGGCACTCCGTCCAATGCAACCCCGCCAGTCAAGGTGATGACTGGCATGCAGGTCTATAGGCGGCTGCTGTCCTACCTGCGCCCGTATGCCGGTGTGTTTTGTGTGTGTGTGCTGGGTTATATGATCTATGCAGCCAGTCAGGCAGCTGTGGCTCCGTGGCTGGGTTGGACCATCGATCAGGTGGAGGCGCGCAGCGCCGAGGGCCGCATTCTTAGCCCTATCCTGTGTGTGTTGATCGTCGTGGTGCGCGGCATTGGCGGATTTATGGGCGGATACTCGCTGGAGTACATTGCCAATCATATTGTGCATAAGTTGCGACAACAGATTATTGATCAACTGCTTACCGTGCCAGTACGCTATTACGATCAGAACAGTATTGGGCGTCTGGTGTCCAAAGTGACCTACGATGTGGCGCAAATCAAAGGTGCCGCCACCAATGCCATCACGGTGATTCTGCGTGAAGGCATGACAGTGGTAGGGCTATTGGTCATGTTGTTCTGGGTGAACTGGCGACTGAGTATGGTGTTTCTGCTGGTTGCCCCGCTGGTGGCGGTGGTGGTGCATCTGGCGACATCTCACTACCGTCGCTACAGCCGGCAGATGCAGGACTCGATGGGTGATGTCACTCAAATCACCAATGAGTCGATCAAGGGCCAGTTGGTCATCCGCACATTTAACGCTATGGAATTTGTCTCCAGCCGATTCCGCTCTGCCAGCGAGAGCAATCGTCGGCAGAACATGAAAATGGTCGCTACCGAATCAACCGCCACACCGCTGGTACAGATTCTTGTCAGTATTGCGATGGCGATTCTGATCTGGTTTGCGATGTCGCCGGAATTGTTTGCTTCCTCTTCTGCCGGTGAACTGGTCACGTTTCTGACGCTGGCCGGGTTGCTGGCTAAACCAATCCGCCAGTTATCAGGCGTCAACGCCATTATTCAGCGTGGTATCTCTGCAGCCAGCAGCATTTTTGATCTGCTGGATACCCCACGCGAAGGCGATGGTGGTTTATACACCACAGATCGGGCCACTGGTCTGGTTGAGTTTGAGGATGTCAGTTTTGCTTATGAGTCTGACAAGCCGGTTCTTCAGGGTATCAATCTGTGTGCAAAACCGGGGATAACGGTTGCTCTGGTCGGGCGCTCGGGCAGCGGTAAGTCCACACTGGTGTCAATGCTGCCGCGATTTTATGATAATTCGTCCGGCTCTATCCGCCTGGATGGTGTGCCGCTGGCTGACTATCAGCTTGCAAATCTGCGCGAACAGATTGCTATTGTGACGCAGGATGTGGTGCTGTTTGAGGGCTCGGTGGCTGAAAATATTGCCTATGGCGTGCGTGACAAAGTTACGCTCGAGCAGATACAGGAAGCCGCACGTAATGCCCATGCCGCAGAGTTTATTGAAAAGTTGCCGCTGATGTACGACGCCGATGTCGGTGATGGTGGCGCGTTGTTATCAGGCGGCCAGCGCCAGCGTCTGGCGATCGCGCGTGCGTTCCTGAAAAATGCACCGGTACTGATTCTGGATGAAGCCACCTCTTCACTGGATACCGAGTCCGAGCAACATATACAGCAAGCGTTGAATGAGTTGATGCGTGGCCGTACCACATTTGTGATCGCGCACCGGTTGTCCACCATTGAAAACGCTGATCTGATTGTGGTTATGGATCAGGGGTGTGTTGTTGAAAGCGGAAGCCATCATGAGTTAATGGCGCTGAACCAACACTATGCCCGCTTGCATCGTCTTCAGTTTGCGGAAGTTGCTGAACCTGGCCCGGAACTGTCGATTAATGGCCGGGATGCCGACTGATGGCGGGCGGGCTAAAAGCCACTGTGGTTTCAGCGCTGACTGATGGCTGGTACACAGGGGCGCGGTGGCTGCACCTGCTGCGGCCACTGGCGGCACTGTTCAGATACATCAGTGTTATACGCCGTCGCCGCTTAAGTGCTTTTCAGCAACCTCCTTTTGTGCCGGTGATTGTGATTGGAAATATCTCAGTCGGTGGAACGGGAAAAACGCCGGTGGTGCTGGCGCTGGCAGAGGCACTGCATAACAGTGGCCGACGGGTCGGTGTTATCAGTCGTGGTTATGGAGGCAGGGCGCGGCAGTATCCGTTGTGGGTCAGTGACAGCACCGATGTGCGCGAAAGTGGTGATGAGGCCAGCATGATGCGCCGTACCCTGAGTGGGCCACTGGTGCTGGACCCGGACCGGTCGCGAGCGCTGAGGGCAGTGACAGCGCAGTCTGACTGCGATGTGGTGATCAGTGATGACGGCCTGCAGCATTACCGGCTGTGGCGCGATATTGAGATTGTGGTTGTCGACGCGGCGCGAGGACTCGGAAACCGCTTGTGTCTGCCGGCTGGCCCGTTACGTGAACCGCCGCAGCGTCTTGAAGATGTGGATTACATTTTGCTGAATGGGTCGCCAGCGTCGCAACAGTCAGACCAGTCGCAACTGCCAGACATAACCACACCGCGGGCGCACTTCACGCTAGTGCCGCAGGTCTGGGTGAATGTGCGCACACGTCAGCAGGTGAGCCTGACTCATCTGCCACTGGCCCTGCATGCCGGTGATGGCAGCAGCGATGGTGATGATCATGAGTCTCCTGTCGTGGATGCCATCGCCGGTATTGGTCATCCGCAGCGCTTTTTTGACAGTGTGCAGCAACTCGGTTTCAGGGTGCGGCCACGGGCCTTTGCTGATCACCACGTGTATAGCGCGGCAGATCTGGAGTTTGCCAGGCACTCAGTATTGTTGATGACTGAAAAAGATGCAGTGAAGTGTCAGCGATTTGCGGGCGACAACTGGTGGTATCTGAGTGTCAAAGCAGTGTTGCCGGCGGAGTTTTTGCAAGTTGTTATGGGTCAGTTGGCCGCTCTGGAGACTCAGTGACCTTTTGTCATCACACAGTTTTATGACAGCGTAAACGCAGGAGAAATTCATGGACAAAAAGTTGCTGAGCATACTGGTATGTCCGGTTTGTAAAGGCCCGCTGGTGTTCAAACGAGAACAGGCGGAATTGCTGTGTTATGCCGATGCATTGGCCTATCCAGTCCGCGATGATATTCCGGTTATGCTCGAAACAGAGGCGCGCACACTGAGCACTGAGGAGCGCGAGAACCGATCATGAGCCCTCAAGACACAGGATTTATGGTGGTGATTCCCGCGCGTTATGCCTCAACACGGCTGCCCGGAAAACCCTTGCTGGATATCGCCGGCATGCCCATGATTCAACACGTTTACCAGCGTGCCTGTGAAAGCGAGGCTAACGCGGTGGTGATTGCCACTGACGATGAACGTATCCGGCGAACCGCTGAAGCGTTTGGCGCGCAGGTGGTGATGACCCGCGCAGATCATCAATCGGGTACTGACCGTATTCAGGAAGTAGCCGCCATTATGGGATTGTCTGGACAGGCCGTGGTGGTGAATGTGCAGGGCGATGAACCGCTGATACCGCCGGCAACCATCAATCAGGTGGCTGCCAATTTGCGGAAATTCAACGATGCCGGTATCAGCAGCCTGTTCCATACACTGCACGATGCCGTGGAGCTACATAACCCCAATGCCGTCAAAGTCGTCACTGACGCGCAAGGGTACGCGCTGTACTTCAGTCGCTCGCCGTTGCCGTGGCAGGACACTGAACCAGTCCATGGTAAGCGGCATGTGGGCATTTATGCTTACCGGGTGGCGACATTAAACCAGTTTGTGACTTGGCCCAGATCTTTGCTGGAAGTCAGTGAGCGCCTTGAGCAGTTGCGCGCCATGCATCATGGGGTGCGCATCATAATGGATGAAGCGGCACAGCGAGTGCCAGCGGGCGTAGATACCCCTGAAGACCTGGAAGCGGTGCGGCGGTTTTTATCGGACAGTGAGTTGCCGTGAGCGCCGGGCCGGGCAGTTGGTTGAGTCATGTTGATCTGGCAGGCTTCACAAGCTTTGGTGTCTCTGCCCGTGCACGATTTTTTGCCAGTCTGCAACAGGAAGATGAACTGCCGACCTTGTTGCAGGAGGCCGATGACAAAGACTTGCCGGTGCTGATTCTGGGTGGCGGCAGCAATGTGTTGTTGACCGCAGATTTTCCGGGTCTGGTGATCCAGATGGCACTAACTGGCATAGTTGTGCGTCCTGACCCTTTATCTGCGGAGCATTTTTTAGTGACGGCGGCGGCCGGTGAGAACTGGCACGCGCTGGTCGAATTCTGTTTGCGTAATCAATTAGTGGGGCTGGAGAATCTGGCGCTGATTCCCGGCAGCACCGGAGCTGCGCCTGTTCAGAACATCGGTGCTTACGGTGTAGAGTTGTCGGATGTGCTGGTGAGTGTGCGCTATTTTGATCGGCGCACGCAGCAGGTGCATCAGATCACTGCCGAACAGTGTGAATTGTCCTATCGTGACAGTATCTTTAAGCACAGCCTGAAGCATCACGCCATTATTTTGTCCGTGTGCCTGAGGCTCAGCAAAGGCGCAGCACCCGTGATCAATTATCCGGCCTTACAGCAGGCTTTGTTGCACTCACGGCGGTCAGCAACACAGCCAACATCTCAGCCAACATCTCAGCCAACACCGCAACAAGTGTTCGACGCCGTGTGTGCGATCAGACGCAGCAAACTGCCTGACCCTCAGGTGCTGGGAAATGCCGGCAGCTTTTTCCGCAATCCCCAAGTGACGCTGGCGCACTGTGAAAGATTGCAGCGTGAGTGGACCGATCTTCCCAGTTACAAAACGGATTCTGAGCTGACCCGCAAGCTGCCGGCCGCCTGGTTGATTGAAAAGGCAGGCTGGAAAGGCTACCGCACGGGCGATGCCGGTGTGCATGCTCAACAGGCATTGGTGCTGGTTAATTACGGTGAAGCCACCGGAGTGCAGTTGGTAGACCTGGCACGTAAAGTTGCTGCCAGTGTCCAGCAGCGTTTTGATATTACGCTGGAACCCGAGGTCAATATTTTACCCGCCAGTGTCTGGCACGCATGATAAACGCTATGGCCGAACAACAAACATCGCCGGTTTTTGACGCCAAGGCAACACTGGAAGTGATGAGCCAGCGCCCAGGTGTCTATCGAATGCTGGATCATGCCGGCGCTGTGCTGTATGTCGGCAAGGCAAAAAATCTCAAAAAGCGTGTCAGCAATTATTTTCGCAGCAGCGGTCTTGATACCAAAACAATGGCGCTGGTGTCACACATTACCGCTATCGATGTTACGGTTACCAACAGCGAAACCGAAGCCTTGCTGCTGGAACAGAATCTGATCAAAAAATTTCGGCCGCCGTACAATATTCAGCTGCGCGACGACAAGACTTACCCCTACATTATGCTGACCCACAAAGACGCCTACCCGCGCCTGGCGTTTTATCGTGGCACCCGCAAACGTGATGCAACGTTTTTTGGTCCTTACCCCAGTGCCAGTGCGGTCAGAGAGAGCCTTGCTCTGTTGCAGAAAGTATTTCGTGTTCGTCAGTGTGAAGACAGCTACTTCCGCAACCGCAGCCGGCCGTGTCTCCAACATCAGATCGGACGCTGCACAGCGCCGTGTGTGGGGCTGGTTGCGCCTACCGACTATGCTGTGGATGTGCAGGATGTCACACTGTTTTTGCAGGGCAAAAGCGACACGCTGATTCAGTCGCTGGGTCAGCGTATGGAACAAAAGGCGGCGGAACTGGCCTATGAACAGGCGGCACGCGTTCGCGATAAAATTGTTGATCTGCGCAGAATCCAGTCGCAGCAGATTATCTCCGGTGATGGCAATGATGCGGATGTGATGGCGGCAGTTCTGGAAGGGGCCTATACCTGCGTGCACGTCATTTGTATCCGTGGCGGCAGAATCATGGGCAGCCGTAATTATTTCCCCAAAGACAAATTGTCTGACAACGCAACGGAGTTACTGGAAGCCTTTGTTGCACATTACTATCTCAGGGAGAGTGCCGAGTTGGTACCCGGCCTGATTCCGGCTGAGGTGATTGTGCATCCGCCGTTGAGCGATCATCAGAGTTTGCAGGAAGCTTTGTCCACAGCGGCAGGGCACGCCATCAGACTGATGGGCAAGGTGCGCTCCCACCGTGCACGCTGGCAGGAGATGGCGCTTAACAATGCGACTCAGGCGCTGCAAAGCCTGGTCAACAACCGGCAGACCATGGTGCAACGGTTTGAATTATTGCAAGAGTCATTGGGATTGCAGTCCGAACCCCAGCGTATTGAGTGTTTTGACATCAGCCACACCATGGGTGAGAGCACCGTGGGTGCCTGTGTCGTATTCGACCAAAGCGGACCACTGAAATCGGACTACCGCCGCTACAACATTATTGATGTTCAGCCGGGTGACGACTATGCCGCCATGGAGCAGGCCCTGACGCGCCGTTACGCCAAACTCAGCAATCAGTTGCAGGAGTCAGATGCTGCTGACAGCGAGTTACTGGCCAGCAAAGTACCCGATATCCTGTTGATCGATGGCGGCAAGGGACAGCTCACACAAGCGATGCAGGTGCTTAAAAATTGTCAGTTACCGGAATTGACCCTGATTGGTATTGCCAAAGGTATCAGCCGCCGCGCAGGGCAAGAGACGCTGTTTCTGGCAACCGATGCCGGTTTCAGCGAGATAGTGATAGATACCCATTCCCCGGCGCTACACCTTCTGCAGCAAGTCCGCGATGAAGCTCATCGTTTTGCGATCACCGGCCACCGCGCGCGCCGCGCCAAAACCCGCCAGCAATCTCCGTTGGAGCAGATTCCCGGCCTGGGTCCTGCACGCCGCCGCGAACTTCTCAAGTACTTTGGTGGTCAACAGGAGATACAACGAGCCAGCGAAGCTGATCTGGCACGGGCACCAGGGATCAGCACAAAGCTGGCAGCGGTCATTTATGAAGCATTACATAATGAGTAGAATGAGGCGATCTGCTGCTGAGCAGTCTGATACGTAAAAAGCGCAGGAGAGCGTAGTGTATGAATATAGCCAATCTGGTGACAATCTCGCGGGTCCTGTTAGTACCCTTGATTGTGCTGGTTTATTACAGCTCAATGCCCTTTAGTCAGCTGATTGCAGCGGTGTTGTTCACATTGGCCAGCATTACCGATTGGCTGGATGGATTTCTGGCCAGAAGGCTCAATCAGTTATCTGCGTTTGGTGCATTTCTGGACCCGGTTGCTGACAAGCTGCTGGTGGTGATGGCATTAGTGTTGCTGACCGCCAACTACCCCGGCCCGTGGTTTGTCATTCCCACCGCCATCATCATTGCCCGGGAAGTGTTTGTCTCGGCATTGCGGGAGTGGATGGCCAGTCGCAATCTGCGCGATGTTGTCGCTGTCGGATTCGTCGGCAAAGTAAAGACCACCGTGCAGATGATTGCCATTATTGTACTGCTAGCTTACACCCCGGCTCTGCCTGTGCTGATCCTATATTCGGGGTACTTTTTGCTTTATTTGTCGGCTGCTCTGAGTCTTTGGTCGATGATTATTTACCTGAAAAAAGCCCTGCCGGTCTTGCGATAAACCAGGCCAGAAAAACCGAAAAAATCAATTTTTGGTGCTTGACTTAAAATCGAATGGCATTAGAATGAGCGCCTCTTTCGCAGCAGCAGCAACGTCAGTATGGCGTTGTCATAGCGGTGAGAGTGGCATGAAAAATTAAGCGGGTGTAGCTCAGTTGGTAGAGCGCGACCTTGCCAAGGTCGAGGTCACGAGTTCGAGCCTCGTTACCCGCTCCAGTTTTGGCCTTCTCAACCAGGCCTTATATTTCAGGCCTCAGGCCAGTCCGGGTAACTACCTGTCTGCCAGGTAACTTTGGAACAGTACAGGCTGGGTGGCAGAGTGGTCATGCAGCGGACTGCAACTCCGTGTACGCCGGTTCGATTCCGACCTCAGCCTCCATTCCAAACATTGTTTACCAGTCTGTCGCCTTGCGTTTTTTTCTGCCCGGGTGGTGAAATAGGTAGACACAAGGGACTTAAAATCCCTCGGGGGGAGACTCCCGTACCGGTTCGATTCCGGTCCCGGGCACCAATTAAATCCAGTTGTTAGTCGCAGGCTGGTTCTCGCGTTAAACACCATTTGTTAGCAAATTGCGCTAATTCCGCCACTTCACCAAACGCATATCATCTTCTTGAAACCCACTATAAACAAGGGCTTTAGTGCGCTTCTCAGCGATTGGCAAAGGTTTTGCATTGTCAGTCGGGATAATCTTTCAAGGATACCCAAATGAGTACACCACAAAAGCCCGACCCGGATCGCCGCTACAGCAGCGAAGAAGTCGCCGATATCATTCGCCTGAGTCTGCAGGATGAAAGCCGCAGGAACAACGATGCACTGGTTGATTACGATGAATTGATCGCGATTGCCAACGATGTTGGGGTCACCAGTGATCAGATTGATCATGCCGTTTACATGCTGCAGGAAGCACAACAGACCCGCGACAAGGAGCGTAGCCTGTGGTTGCGGTTCAAGGCTCATGCGCTGTTGTTCGCGGCCGTCAATTTGCTGTTGATCGCAATCAATCTACTCACGGGTTCCGACACCTTTTGGGCGATGTACAGTGTGTTTGGCTGGGGCTTGTTTCTGTTAGGTCATTACGCTGGTCTGCGTTATGCCCCGCAGTTTGTAGAGATGGCCATGCAGCGCGCCCGCAACCTGATGGATCTGCAGCAGCAAAACAGCGCTGACACCGATGAGCAGGTGCTGTTCAGTACCACTGACTCTTTGGGCATGACGGAAACCTCTGGTATGCTCAGGTTCGACGCAGGAAAGCTGGTGATGGAATATCAGACCATCGATGCACTGTTTGGCGTCGTAAAATCGTCGGTCAAGGTACTGGAGATTCCCGTCGCCAATCTGTCATTAGCGCGTATCGATCAGAAGCTCTGGAGCGCCGATCTGGTCTTGCAGAGCAAGTCCATGGGTGTGTTGAGCAGCGTGCCTGGCTCCAACTGTGGGCAGTTACGTGTCAAACTCAGCCGCGAGTCTGTGTTGGCTGCCAAGGTGTTGATTAGTCATATTGGTGATAAAAAGAATGCTACAGCGCAGTGATAAATCTAATACACCTTGTTTCAGAAAGGTCCTCATACGACTTTTAATCAGTTTAGCGCTGGCAGCCTTACTGCCAGCCGCCAATGCCCAGATCGCTCCAGCCGACGCGCGGCGTTTGGGCTCTCTGGAATTTAAACCTTGCAGTTTGTCGGCGCCGGGGCAGCCCGTCTCGGTGCAAGCACTGTGTACAAAGCTTGACGTGCCGGAGAATCGGGCGGAACCGGACGGCCGCATGATCTCGCTTGCCATAGCGTGGGTACCGGCGACGGGTGAAACGTCAGCGGATCCGGTGTTTATGCTGGCCGGTGGGCCGGGTCAGGGTGCTAAAGCGTCGTATCCGTCGGTGGCTGCGGCATTTGCCGAGTTAAACCGCAGCCGTGACATCATTCTGGTAGATCAGCGTGGCACTGGTGACTCCAATCCTCTGGACTGTCGTCAGACAGCGGCACAGGATCAATTTAACAGTGGGTCAGAAATGAATGCAGCGGCTGCGCGCGAGTTTGCGTCAGCCTGCCTGACGGAACTGTCCGATCGCGCTGATGTGCGCCACTACACCACGACTGATGCGATTGCCGATCTGGAAGCGGTGCGAATGGCCATTGGGGCGCCGACCATAAATCTCTACGGCGCTTCGTATGGCACGCGCGTGGCGCAGCAGTTTGCGGCAGCGTACCCACTCAGTACACGCGCTGTGGTTATCGACAGTGTGGTACCCAATGATCTGGTGTTAGGCGCCGAGCACGCCAGAAATATTGAGGCGGCTTTGCAATCACAATTTGCGCGCTGTCAGGCCGAAAATGCCTGTGCCATGGCACTGGCAGATCCGCTAGCGGCGGTGGCGCAAGTGCGTGCGGCGCTGGCGGTTGCCGATCTTGCGCCGGTGCGGTACCGCGACGCAACGACCGGACAGTGGCATGAGGAAGTCCCAACCATGGGGCACTTGAGCATCTTGCTGCGCATGTATGCCTACTCGCCGGTCACCGCCGTGTTGCTGCCGGTGGTTGTCAGCCAGGCGCTGGCCGGTGATTACGCCGCGTTGCTGGCTCAGGCCAGATTTATCAGTGAGTCGCTGGGCGATCAGATCATGCTTGGGCTGCAGCTTGCCGTGACCTGCAGCGAGGACGCAGACGAGATGAGCGCGGATCCGGCCGATGAGGGCACGGTCATGGGCAGTGAGTTGGTGAGTTTCACGTTGGCGCAGTGCGCTGAATGGCCCCGCGGGCAGCGTCGTGATAACTTCCGCGCGCCTCTAACCGGCGATGTGCCGGTGCTGGCGATCAGTGGTGAATTTGATCCCGTAACGCCACCACGCTACGGGGATACAGCGATTGCGCACCTGAACAAGGCGCGGCATCTGGTGTTAAAGGGCCAGGGGCATACGGTGATTGGTTCTGGCTGCATGCCAACTTTGTTTGCACAATTTATTGAATCGGCGGATGTCAGCGCTTTGGATGCCGGTTGTCTGGATCGCCTGGCGCCGTTGCCACCCGGCAGCGGTTTGCACGGATGGGAGCCCTGAGAACGTCGCCATGATTGAACTCACTAATCTGCACAAACATTTCAAAACTAAAACCGGCACAGTAACTGCTGTTAATGGCGTGAGTTTCCGGGCCGAAGATGGCGCCATCACCGGTTTGCTGGGACCTAATGGCGCGGGTAAAACCACCACTATGCGTATTCTCTACACGTTGATGAAAGCGGATCAGGGCAGCGTGCTGGTGGATGGTCTGGATACCACCCGTGATGCGGATGCGGTCCGCCGCTTACTCGGGGTATTACCGGATGCGCGCAGCCTGTACAAGCGGTTGACCGCGCGGGAGAACATCACCTACTTCGGCCGACTGCACGGCATGGATGAGGCCAGCATCCGCATCAACACTGATCGTCTGGTGGAAGCGCTGGGTATGGCTGATTTTATCGATCGGCGCACGGAAGGTTTCTCACAGGGCCAACGCACCAAAACTGCGATTGCGCGCGCCTTGGTGCATAACCCAAAAAACGTGGTTCTCGATGAGCCAACTAACGGGCTTGATGTGATGACCACTCGAGCCTTGCGTGACTTCCTGAAAACACTGCGCGCAGAGGGTCGCTGTGTGATTCTGTCCAGCCACATCATGCAGGAAGTCGGTGCCCTTTGTGATCATATTGTGGTGATTGCCAAGGGACGTGTCACCACTCAGGGTTCGCCCGATGAACTGCTTAAGCAAACCGGTGAATCAACCTTGGAGGATGCGTTTGTCAAAGCCATTGGCGCTGACGAGGAGGTTTCAACATGAGAACACTGATGACGGTGATGATAAAGGAGCTCACGGAAACCTTTCGTGACCGCAAAATCATCATTAACGGACTGCTGATGGTGCCATTGCTGGTGCCTGTGCTCATTTTGGGCATGGGTGCGCTCGCGCAAAGCCGCGCCGAGACACAACTGGAGTCGGAGTTGTCGCTGCCGGTGTTGGGCGCCGACTACGCGCCTAACCTGGTCGCCTATTTGTCCACACAGAACATCCGCATTGAGCCACCGCCTGCCGATGTGGAAGCGCTGATCAGCAATCAGGAACGTGATGTCATCCTCAGAATAGATGAGTCATACGCCGATGACTGGCGTCAGAGCCGGGCCGCTACTGTCGAAATTCTGTTTGATAGCTCACGTCAGGATACACAGATCCCGCTACGGCGGGTCGAACGCGCGCTTGTGGGCTATTCTCGTCAGGCAGGCGCAGTGCGGCTGATAGCACGGGGCGTGGACCCGGCACTGAATCAGGCTGTGCAGGTGACCTACCGCGACTTGGCAACCGACGAAGCCCGGCGCGGCATGTTACTGGCTTTTTTGCCGTATCTGCTTATTCTCACAGCCTTTTTGGGCGGTGCTTATCTGGTCATGGACGCCACAGCGGGCGAGCGTGAACGGCAGTCCCTCGAGCCGCTGCTGGCGACGCCCGCCTCGCGAGTTGCCATCATGAGCGGCAAAATTGCAGCGGCCTGTGTGTTTGGCATGTTGGTGTTATTGCTGACACTTCTCAGTTTCAAACTCAGTTTTACCTTTGTGCGCAGTGGCCCGTTTGCCGGCATGGAAGTGACGATGTTGGCGATTGGCAAGTTGTTAATTATTCTGTTGCCCATGGTATTAATCGGCACCGCCTTGCTGACATTGATTTCCGCTTCGGTTAAAAGCCTGAAGGAAGCCCAGAGTTACATGGGCATCCTCATGCTGTTACCGGTGCTGCCTACCGCAATCCTCTTGGTAAACCCGGTTAAAAATGCCCTCTGGATGTTTGCCACGCCTTTTCTGGCGCAGAACCAGCTGATTCTGATGGTACTCAGGGCGGAGACCATCAGTATGGTGCAATGGGCCACGTATCTGGGTGCGGGTTTTGGTCTGGGCGCTGTGCTTTGGTGCATTGCAGCCAGCCTTTATCACAGTGAGAGGCTGGCTATCTCTGCTTAGGTGGCAATACTTAGATTATTGGATGATAATTGCCGCCAGTGATCACAATTAAAACCAGGTAGATGGCGAGTGAGAAGATTGCCGTTCAAAGCGATTCAACTGCAGGTGCCAGTCCTGCTGATTGGGTTGCTACTGACAGCGGTGTTTTTCAGATTTGATCTGGTGCTTCGACAGGAACAGCAGATCAGAGAGGCACAACAAAGGCTCAGTGCGGTCAGTGCCAATCGTCACCTTGATCTGAACCAACCCGATCAGCAACAGCAGTTTGCTGAAGGGTTTGATCAGTTTACCCGCACGCTGGATGACCTCACCAGCGGCATACTCACTATGCAAATCGCGCTTGGCAGCATTGTCCGTTATGTCTCCAATATTGACAGCAATTCTGCGGCGAGTGGCCATGACCTGCTGGTGGATGGTGCGCGCTGCGATCAGGAGCTGCGCGCTATCTGCGACAGACGCACGATTCTTAATGGCCCACTGGACTTGTTGCAGGGCAGTAATACGATTATTGCGC
>CALQJO020000055.1 GCA_943330915.2 Rhodoferax sp. OV413
GGGGTCTCCCCATGTGAGAGTAGGACATCGTCAGGCATCTAAAAGCGAAAGGGCCATCCCAACGGGGATGGCCCTTTTTTTATTTCTCTGAATTTTACAATATTGAAAAATTACGGCGATTTCCATAATTCTGACACAATCGATCATAAAGTTTTCTGTTTTATATATTGACAAAAAGATATATTGAGGATCCTCCCCCTATTGACTGATGAGGTTCGTAACTCTATGATGCGCCCCGCTTAGAACCCTTTATTAATTCTCTTACGAATTTCAAATATGCGCATTTCGAGTCTGATTGTTGCAGTAGTGTTTGCAGCGGTGACGTTTACTTTGTGGGCTCTTACCAATAGACCTACCGAGGTCGTAGCGTGGCCTGAACAAATAAATGGGTTTGCATTCGCCCCTTTTCGAGCAGGGCAGGATGCGATAATTAACGTAATGCCCACCCCAGAGCAAATTAGGGAGGACATTAAGCTGCTGGCAGGAAGCACAAAAGCGATTCGGACATATTCTAGTCTGAGGTCTTTGGGTGAGATACCTGGTATAGCTGAGGAATATGGCTTAGACGTAGTATTAGGCGTTTGGCTAGGTCTTGATGAGCAGATCAACATAGATGAAATCAATGCGGCGATAAATCTTGCTAACAAGCATAGCAACGTCACTAGCATAATGGTGGGAAACGAGACCGTCCTTCGCGGCGAGTTCGAAGCAGCTGAACTGGCAGTCTACATTGAAAGAGTAAGACAGTCGGTTACCCAGCCAGTAAGCACATCAGAGCCTTGGCATGTTTGGATTAAGTATCCAGAACTAGCGAGTTATGTTGATTTCATAACTGTTCATATGCTTCCTTATTGGGAGGGCATTCACGTAGACGCTGCTATAGATTATGTTGTCGAACGTGTAAATGATGTTCAGTCGGAGTTCCCGGACAAGGAAATTTTGATTGGTGAAGTCGGCTGGCCGTCAAGTGGCCGAACGCGAGAGGCTGCAGTTGCTTCGACTTCTAATGAAGCATTGTTTCTCCGACGATTCCTACATCGTGCTGATCAAGAGAACTACAGTTACTTTCTGATGGAAGCCTTTGACCAGCCTTGGAAGGCTCAAAACGAAGGTGGCGTTGGTGCATACTGGGGCGTCTATGACGTCGACAGGCGTCCGAAGTTTTCATTTGCCGAGCCTATAGTTGAATTGCCAAACTGGCATGTATTGGCGGTTATTTCAATTTTAACGTCCATAATTATGTTGGGGGTATTCGCTGTAAATAGTGAGACGTTGAGAGCCAAGGGTTGGGGGCTAATGGCGCTAGTTTCTTTCGGAACAGCTACAGTCATGGTCTGGATAATCTATGACTACTCCCAGCAGTACCTCACAGTAACTTCAATCATAGTTGGGTTCTTGCTAATAGTTGGGATGCTAGGCGTTATAACCATACTCCTCACCGAGGCACATGAATGGGCTGAGGCCCATTGGTATACTGTGCGCAAGCGAAAAATTGAGCCGGCAAAGATAAATCCTCTTATTGCACCTAAAGTTTCTATTCATGTGCCTGCATACAATGAACCTGCAGATATGATGATCGAGACGCTTAACTGCCTTGCACGTCTTGATTACCCAGATTTTGAAGTTTTAGTAATCGATAACAACACTATAGATGAGGCTGTCTGGCAGCCCGTTGAGGCGCACTGCCTTAAGTTAGGTGAGAGGTTCAGATTTTTTCACGTATCGCCCATGAAAGGTTTTAAAGCCGGTGCTCTAAATTTCGCACTCGCGAGGACAGACAGTGCAGCAGAGATAGTTGCGGTGATTGATAGTGATTATCAAGTTGAATCTAACTGGCTTAGCGAGCTTACAGGTGCATTTACAAATCCCAAGTTAGCCATCATTCAGTCGCCTCAAGACTACAGGGATAATGATGAGAACGCATTCAAATCGATGTGTTTCTCTGAGTACAGAGGCTTCTTTGAAATTGGCATGGTCACCAGGAACGAACGAAATGCGATTATTCAGCATGGAACAATGACGATGGTCCGGCGCCAGGTCTTGGATGATATCGGGGGCTGGGGTGAGTGGTGTATCACTGAGGATGCGGATCTCGGGCTTCGAATTTTTGAGCAAGGATATGAGGCCATGTATCTGCCTTACAGTTATGGCAGAGGCTTGATGCCAGATACGTTTATCGACTACAAGAAGCAACGCTTCAGGTGGGCTTATGGTGCAATGCAGATACTTAAGCGCCATAGTGCAGAATTATTTGGAACCAAAATCTCCAAACTGACCAGTGGTCAAAGATACCATTTTTTGGCTGGATGGCTGCCTTGGGTTGCTGACGGCTTCAACCTGATTTTTAACCTGGCGGCTATCGCATGGTCGGTCGCTATGATTGTTGCTCCAAATCAGATTGATCCACCGTTGATGATGTTCTCAGTTCTCCCGCTTTCATTGTTCGTCTTTAAGCTATCAAAGATGATCTACCTGTATCGCTCTCGCGTTAAAGCGAATCTGCGGCAAACAATGGCTGCCGCTGTTGCGGGGCTTTCCTTATCTCATACAGTGGGGTTGGCGACCCTGAAAGGGTTGCTGACAAACGACCAACCATTCGTTAGAACTCCAAAATGCGCTCAACCTTCAGCGGTAATTCAAGCGTTGGTTGATGTGCGAGAAGAGTTGTTAATGTTAGTGAGCCTAGCCTTGGTAGTGTTGACACTGTCATTCACCCCACGGGAGTTTGGTAGCCCGGACATGAGCGTGTGGACTATTGTCCTTACAATACAAGCTATCCCTTACGCAGCCTCTGTGTTCGTATCATTTGTTAGTACTTTTAGGTGGCGTGCGCAACTGCTGGGTAAGTCTATGAAGCGAAGGTTATATGTTCCAAGGGTTTAGAAAGCAAACTCAGTTTGATGCGGAACAAAAATTTTGCACATTTCTTTATTTCTATTGGGTGACAATTAAAATTACCGGTTCGTATTGCCTCAGCAAGAAGACTGATCTTTAGTGCTCTGCCATTGCCTCTGGACTTTCCCTAATACCGTAGACACCTCCGGGTTATTATTGGATAGATGGGATTGGCCAAACAGAAAACTTGGCGATGTTTGAGTTAGATAAATTGGAGGCGGCTGAATGACCAGCCGCCTCTTATGACTCGATTAGAAATTATTGACGTACGTAACGCTTGATCCCGCCCACAGGGCCAACTTCTGCGCCGTAGATGACGCCGTTTCTGTCTACTGTTACGCCTTCAGCTGTGCAAGTTCCGCGGCAATCGGGCTGAGGATCAGGAATCAGATAGTTTACTTCTCCGGTGCGCGCGCTACCAATTCGAATACCCCTTAACCATGCACCATTTTCGGGATTTACAGAGCCTGACTCTGAGTCGGCCGCATAAAGTGTGTCATCTGCGTCGATAAAAAGTCCGCTGGCACGGCTGAATTGATACCAAGTATCCAACAACTCACCGTTCTGAGAATAAATCTGAATGCGATTATTGCTTCTGTCAGCAATGAACAAGCGACCTTGAGAATCCATTGCTAGTGCGTGAGGTTGCATAAACTCTGTTGGGCCGCTACCCAGCGATCCCCACTCCTGAACGAATTCGCCCTGTGCATTAAACTTAAGAACTCTCGCAGTTGCATCCGCGGCATTAGAATGCCCTTCCGCAACAAATATATGGCCATCTGGTGCTACCAGAATGTCGTTCGGCTGAAACAGGTAGCCCGGGGTTCGCGCGCCACCAGGTTCGCCCAAGGTCATCAGATGTTCACCGGTTGGACTGAACTTATGAACCTGGTGCCCGTAGCGCTGTGCCGGGACTGTATCACCGACTTGATTGTCTCGCGCATCTGTTACCCAAACGTTTCCTTGGGAATCAACTTCAATACCGTGTGGCCACGCGATTAGACCTGCACCAAAACTGGTCACCAGATCACCGTTGACATCAAATTTCATGACTGGGTCGAGATGACTATTAATGACACAAGCATTGGTATTTCCCGTGCATCGCTCCGCCACCCAAATGCTTGTTCCATCTATATCTACGTGGACTGCGCTAGCAGAACCCCAAGTCCGACCCTCGGGTAGCTTAAGAAACCCCTCGATGGTCTCGTATGGATTAGGTAGATCATTTGTAGGCGTCATTCCCGGGTCGCTGAAATCAGTTTGCCCGTTTGCAATGGCTGCCATAGCGCCAATAGCAACAGTCAGGGTCAACATTGCCGTTTTTAAAGAGCTTCTAGATTTAAACATGAGTGGAGTGTACTCCCTTCTGGTGGCTTGATGGCCAATCAGGATAAACCACCTATGGTTTTAACTCAAACAATTGAGAGCAGTGCTCGATTGGGCTTCCCTCATTATGTTTTCGGGCGGGAATGGATGATGTGCTCACCAAGCCATTTGCAAAAAATGATCTGCTCAGAGCGATCAAGAAACGCATTTGATGTAATTCACGGACCATATGGTGTGCAGGCAATTAGTCATTGACGAACCTTGCACTGAACACACATCATTAATGTCCTTTCGCCCCAACGTCTTTCTGTCAGGTTCAGATCATGCAGCACGACTTAATGAATATGTTTGCTGTGCCCGTTTACCGATCCGCGCTGGGCCGTGCATTCATTAACCGGGAACTGGAATTCTTCAGGATGGCCTTGAAGGGCGCCGTACCTGCCATTCACAATCATTCATCGGTAGACAAAAGTGTGCTGTCCGCGCCGCAGCTCTCTGTTATTCGGGAGTTTATAGAGGCAAATCTGGCGCAGTACACCAAGACAGTTTTTAATACCTCCAACCAGGTGCAGTTGCGGATTACCCAGTCCTGGTTGACTCTGGCCGGTAAAGGTCAGTCTCACCATGTTCACACCCATCCCAACAGCGTGGTCAGCGGTGTGTTGTACATCAATCTGGCGCCAGTGGATGGCATCAGCTTTTATCGTAACGAAGACAATATCTGGTACGAGTTGGTGAAGCAGCAGGACAATTACTACAACGCAAATCAATATTTTGTGCAGACCGCAGTGGGTGACTTGTTATTGTTCCCCTCAAATGTCCGTCATGGTGTCAGGCCAGTAACGGAGAATGTCGAGCGTGTCAGTTTGTCATTCAATACATTTTTTTCGGGAAAATTGGGGCGTGATGAATTCTCAAATGCATTAAACCTGACAGTGAACAGTTAGCACAGTTTTTTGCCCACCAGCACTATCCTCTGAAATATTGTACCTCTAGAACTTTGGATACCCATGACAGACATCAAACAGATACTTGAGTTTGCGAAATCCATCGCCCGTTCAGCGGGAGCGATTATGGTCACCGAGTTACACAAACACGGCGGTCCCGAATCACATTACAAATTTGCCGGGACCGAACTGGTGACGGAAGCCGACATCAAAGTCGACAAACTAATCTGCGATGCCATCCGACACCAATTCCCGGGTCACCTGATCTTGGCCGAAGAATCTGCGCCCGATCTGGCAGGGCTTAGCCAGATTGTCGCTCCTTTGTGGGTTATTGATCCTATTGATGGCACGGTTAACTATGCCCACGATCATGGGCATTCGGCGGTGTCAATAGCGTATATTGAACAAGGGATGGTGCAGTGTGGTGTCGTGTTTAATCCCTTTGCGGATGAGATGTTTTATGCGCGCAGGGAGCAGGGCGCATTCTTAAATGGCATTCCGATTCATGTCGCGCAAAAGACCCATATCAGGCGCGCGCTGTTCGCAACTGGCTTTCCATATGAAAAGGATAATCTGGCACCTTTGGTAAAGCGCCTCGCGGTGATGCTCGATAATTGCGCGGATCTGCGACGAAATGGTTCTGCTGCGCTGGATATCTGCTGGGTGGCGATGGGGCGTTTAGATATTTATTACGAAAATCTGAGTGTCTGGGACTTTGCGGCGGCCCAGTTGATTGCCCAGGAAGCCGGCGCAATATATGGCCATTTCCAGCCAGTGCCTGCAGGTGTCAGTGCAGTGTTTCACAATAAAAACATTCTGGTCAGTAATGCCGTGCTTTTTGAACAGGCACGACTTTTATTACAGCAGGCAGACAGCGCCTGATGCGATTGTGTTTTGATAGAAACACAGCGTATGCTGCGATCGCAAGTGTTCCAAAATCCGTCAACCCGTGTCCGTGTAGGCACCACTCAATGAGCCTCTGATGTCATGAATCAACTTTTTGTTACAAAGACCAAACGCATACTTCTGGCCCTGGCGCTGACAATCGCCGCAGCGCTTGGCGTGGCAATGCCATCAACGCAAATACAAGCGCAGGGCGCTACCGGCGCGCTGCCGATGCCTGACATCACCATCTACCACCTGGAAGGGCGTCGCTCAGAGCGTTTGGTTTGGCTGATGGAAGAGCTTGGATTACCCTACACCTTGAATTTCACCCGAGGCGATCTTGCGGCCTCGATGGCGGCGATTCGCGCGATCAACCCCGCCATGCCGGTTGCGCCCACAGTCACCTACGGCGATCAGGTACTGGTTGAGTCAGGTGCAATTATCGAAATGATTCTGGCCCGACACGGGGGCGGGCGCCTGGTGCCGCCACTGGCCTCACCAGATTTTGCGACGCATTTGTTGTGGATCCATTACTCTGAAGGGTCGTTGGCATCGCGCGCCATCGCCGATTACCGGGTCTGGCAGATCCAGCCGCCTCAGCAGCGTTCGCCACTGGTCGATTCTGAAGGTGTTGTGCAGTTTGCCGAGAATTTTCTAGCGGATAATCAGTGGTTCGGCGGGGCAGAGTTTTCTGCGGCTGACATCATGATGCTGTTCCCGATCAATTTTGCGATGAACCTCAACATAGTCAACAAGGCTCAGTTTCCGCACATCAACGCATGGATCAGCAAAATTGAAGCGCGCCCGGCGTATCAGGCCATGTTAGCCAAGGCCAGGCCGGATGGTATGGTTGGTAGCTTGCCGGTGTTGCCTGCTAATGCCTCGAGAGCGGTCACACCTTAAGCCCTTAGTCTATTGATTTACTGGTCAGGACCATAGGCGCTGAAGTCGTCAGCGCCATCCTCCTGGCAAAGATTCATCCAGTTTGTGATGCCTCCGCTGCGGTACTTCTGTTTGTGCAGGATGAAGTAGAAGCGGCGCATCCAATGGCGATGCGGCGCATACAATGGCAACAAACTGCCGCGCCGGAACGCCTCATTAAGCGTGATGCGGGACATACAGCCAATTCCGAGTCCCGCTTCCACTGCCCGCTTGATTGCCTCGGTGTGCTGCAATTCCAGTCGTATATTCATGTGTGGCAACAGTCCATGTACGGATCGGTCAAATCCCTGACGTGTTCCCGAACCGGCTTCGCGCAAAATCCATTGTGCATTCAGCAAGTCACTGTCGCTGAGCGTTGGCCGACCCGCCAACTCATGCGACGGTGCACAAAACAGACACAGTTCGTCATCACGCCAAGGAATCACTTCCAATGCATCATCCTGCAACTCACCTTCTATCAGCCCTACATCCAGTTCAAAGTTGCGCACTTTTTGAGTGATTGAGGCTGTATTCTCCACGGTGAGACGGATGCGGGTCCCCGGGTATCGGCTCATGAATTCCGCCATAATAGGCACTGCCAGATAATTACCTATCGTCAGCGTGGCGCCGACCTTGATATCACCCGCATCTCCCTGATGTTGCAGCAGGTGGTCAAACTCCCGTGCCTGACTCAGCAATGCCTCAGCCCGCGGCCGCAGACTTTTGCCAAAGTCATTGAGTTGCAGACGTTTGCCCACACGGTCAAACAACTGCATGCTGTAACGTTGTTCAAGTTCTTTTAGCGAAGCACTGGCCGCTGATTGAGACATGGAAAGGCTTTCAGCGGCCAGTGATACATTCTCATGCCATGCGGTTGCCAGAAACACTTCAAGTTGGCGCAAGGTGTAGTGCACGATTTTTCCTCTGTTCATATATCTGCTTGATCGATTAACTATATCTTATTAAATCATTTTACTGGTAAGCAGTGTTTCACTACCATAAGCGCGTTTTTTGACTCGAAGACTGACAGGACAACAAAATGGCTGCTATTTCCAAGCAAAGTGTCACCAGCGTACATCACTGGAATGAATCACTGTTCAGCTTTACCACGACCCGCGATAAAGGCCTGCGTTTTGAAAATGGTCACTTTGTGATGGTTGGTATGGAGGTTGACGGGCGCCCGCTGATGCGAGCTTACAGCATCGCCAGTGCGAACTATGAAGAGGAGCTGGAGTTCTTCAGCATCAAAGTGCCTGACGGCCCTCTCACATCACGCTTGCAGAACATCAAGGTGGGTGATGAGCTGCTGGTCAGCAGCAAACCAACGGGAACATTGATTGCGGATCACCTGTTGCCAGGTCGCCATCTGTACCTGATCGGAACTGGCACAGGGCTGGCGCCATTTATGAGTATCATTCGTGATCCGGCTGTCTATGAACGATTCGAGAAAGTCATTCTGGTCCATGGAGTGCGCCGCATCATCGACCTCGCCTACCGCGACTACATCACCCAAGAGTTGCCACAAAACGAATTTTTTGGTGAGGTAGTGCAAGAGAAACTGATCTATTACCCCACGGTCACGCGTGATGAATTTGTTAATCAGGGGCGTGTTACCGATATCCTGATCGATGGAACTTTGTCTCAAAAGATTGGTGTGCCGGCGATGTCACCGGAGCATGACCGCTTTATGTTGTGCGGCAGTCCTACCATGTTGAAGGACATGTGCAAAATTTTGGATGCGGCCGGGTTCAAAGAATCGCGACAGGGCATTCAGGCGGAGTATGTGATTGAGCGTGCGTTTGTCGAATAAGTGATGATGTTCGTGCGGGCTGTTTTCTTGCTGGTTGTATCAGTGAGACTTTACAAACGCCGTTCATAAAAAAAGCCCGGGCTTTTGAACCGGGCCTTTTTTTTACGGGGTCTCCCCTGGTGAGTATGCACCACTCAGCTCAGGAAAAATCCAACCAGGCAGCCCTTGGCATCAGGGATATCGTTCATGTCCACTTTGCCGCCGGCCATGACAGTTTCCAGCGCATCGCGCAGGTAGTGATGGGTCACATGCAGGCGCTGAGTCTCATACCCTAACTGATCATTGATCGGGCCGCGGAAATGAATTTCGCGGGTGCGAGGGTCAATGATAAACACTTCAGCCGTACGCTCGACACCCATGGAGCGGGCGATGGACTGATCTGCATCTTTGAGAATAGGGAAGGTGATCTTGAATTCTTCTGCTTCTTTGTGAATTCGAGGGATGTCGTCCTGAATAAATGAGTTAAGCATCAGGAATTCAATGTTCTTGTCCGAGTACTCCTGCTGGATAGACAGGTAGGTGGGCACTGACAGCCGGGCAATCGGGCAGCCAGAACCGTGGATGTACATCACGATGAAATCCCGGTCTTTATACTCGTCCAGTGTGTGAGAAACACCGTTTTGATCAACCAGATCAAATTCCTTGATGCTCTTCAAGAATTCTTCCTGCGCCTGAGCAATCAGGGATAGCATGAAGAATGCTGCTGCCAGCACTATGGTTAAGGTCTTGCGCATGTTGATACTCCTTGGGATCGCCTTTGGCATATTCGCCGGATAACTACCACATCATGATACCGTCACGTTTGGTAGTTGTACCCAATTACCGTTTCACTAAACCAAGTATCCTGATGTATATCAAGACCCTCATTGTTACTAATTGTGTGCGCTTCTAAGCGAAAAAAATCAAACCAAGTAAATATCGACCCCTGAGAGTCCGGAAAAATTTAGGGATAAGCCCCCGATGTCAGTCACCAGACGTAACAATTCAGCTTGCAAAGCGGTATAGTGCCCAGCACTTGCGTTAACCCTGTCGGAATGATGGATTAGTGTTATGTCTTCAATGATTTCCCGTGTGTATTGTGCTTTGGTATTTGATCGGCCATGGCTGGTCATTGGTCTGTTGCTGGTGCTGGCCGGCGGATTCGGTTGGTATGCTCAGAACTTCAGGCTTGACGTTTCCGCCGATTCCCTGCTGATGGAAGATGACAGGGATCTGGAGTTCTCCCGGGTAATAAACCAGCGATACGGCGTTCGCGACTCGGTAACCATTGCCTTTCAGCCTCGCGGCCTGGATTTGCTGAGTGAGCAATCGCTGGCCATCATGGCAGCCATTCGGGAAGATTTATTGGCGCTGGAGCGTGTGGAGTCGGTTGACAGCCTTTTGAATGTTCCAGTGTTTGGAGACACCCCTCTCACCGGCATATCCGAGGATTACCTGACCGTTCTGGATGAAGGGCAGGATCCGCAAGCCGTCCGTGAAGAGTTGATGACAAACCCCGTCTTCAGTAACGCGGTGATCAGTCCTGACGGCAGCACCGGCGCGATGCTGGTCAGCTTTTTTATGGATACCCGCTACATTGAACTGATCAATCGGCGCACCGAGCTGCGCAATAAGCTTAATCTGGAAGGATTGAGCACTGATGAGTCCCTCGAGTTGGATACAGTTAGCGCTGAATTTGATGTGCATAGCAATTCAGCTGCAGAATTGAGACACCAAGACATAACCAGTATCCGCGCTATTCTCGCTAACTATCAGGACCAGGCTGATCTTTATCTGGGCGGCGCGCCGATGATCGCCGATGATATGGTGACGTTTGTGCGCAGTGATCTGGCGACCTTCAGTATTGTGGTGTTTGCCTTCATTGTGATTGCGCTGGGTTTGATTTTCCGGCGTAAACGCTGGGTGATACTGCCACTGGTGTGCTGTGCGTTTGCAGGCATTATTGTGGTGGGCATACTGGGGCTGATGGACTGGCGCGTCACGGTGGTGTCGTCGAATTTTATGTCCCTGCTGTTGATCATCACTATTTCGTTGGCCGTGCATCTGATTGTGCGCTATCGGGAACTGAGGGCGACGCGGCACTTTACTGATCATAAGCGTCTGTTGAAGCATTCCGTACTGGTGATGTTCAAGCCCTGCTTGTATACCGCTCTGACAACAATGGTGGCATTCGGATCGTTGGTGGTCAGTGGAATTACTCCTATCATTTCGTTCGGATGGATCATGGTCATCGGTGTTGTCACCGCACTGACCGTGGTCTTCCTGTTATTCCCTGCATTAATGAGTCTGCTGCCAGCTGAGCCTGATGTTGTCAAATCAACAACCCCGCGCTTCAGTATCACCAATATGCTCGCTCGCTTCACCGATCGCGCAGGCAACCAGTTGTTATGGATTTTTGCGCTGGTGTTTGTTGTCAGCGCGGTAGGTATTTCGCGCCTGCAAGTTGAAAACAGTTTTATCGACTACTTTGCAGAGGACACTGAAATCTACAAGGGAATGAAGCTGTTCGACGACAAGCTCGGTGGAACATTATCCTTTGATGTGCTGGTTAACCTGCCCGACGAGCCGGCACTGGATGATGGTTTTGACGACGGCTTTGATGACGGCTTTGAAGAAGACAATAGCGACGCTTATTGGTTCACCTCTGACAAAATGGATCAGATCAAGCAGATGCACGAGTTTCTCGATAATCACCCGCGCACAGGCAAGGTGTTATCGTTTGGTGCTGTTGTTCAACTTGCTGAAGAACTAAATGGTCGCGAACCCATCGATAGTTTTCTCTGGGCGTTGCTGTATACCATGCTCCCGGAAACCCTGCGCACAACAGTGCTCAATCCGTTTTTATCAGTTGAGCACAATCAGGCACGGTTTAACATTCGTGTCATTGAGTCAGATCCTGAGCTGAATCGTGACCAACTGATCAAGGACGTGCGCGAAGGACTGCAAAGTAACTTTGGATTAACACCTGAACAGGTAGAAGTAACCGGCACGCTGGTGCTTTACAACAATGTCCTGCAGAGTCTTTACCAGTCGCAGATACTGACACTGGGACTGGTACTGGCGGTGATCATGGTGATGTTCCTGCTGTTGTTCCAGTCCATGCGTGTTGCCGTGCTGTGTATCATCCCCAACATCATTGCCGCCGCGCTGGTGCTGGGCATGATGGGATGGCTGGGCATACCGCTGGATATTATGACTATCACCATCGCGGCTATTTCGGTCGGCATAGGTGTGGATAACACCATTCATTATGTCCACCGCTTTCGCCGTGAGTTCCACAGGCTGGGCAACTACAAAGCTGCGATGTATGTCTGCCATGGCAGCATCGCTCGCGCTATGTACTTTACGTCACTCACGATTGTGGCGGGTTTCTCTATTCTTGTGCTGTCCAATTTTATCCCGACCATTGTGTTCGGATTGTTGACCAGTATTGCCATGCTGGTGGCGTTGGTCGGTGCGCTGACCTTGCTGCCTCAACTGTTAATCAGCTTCAACGGGCTGGGGCCGGAATCACACCCCGCTAAACAAGCATAGTTAGGGAGAAAATGTATGCAACACAATCTGTCTGCTAATGAGACGCCAAGCCCGGCATCCAATCGGATGTTGGACGAAAAGCTGTTTAAGGCGCGCACGGTCACCATTTTCGGAGATATCAACGAGCGGCTGGCGAGAAACATCACCGAGCGGTTGCTGGCGTTGGCGGCTGAGAGTAATGATCCCATCACCATCTACATTAGCTCGCCAGGCGGGCATGTTGAGTCGGGTGATGTTGTCTATGACATTATCAAGTTTATCGAGCCGGTTGTGCGTGTCGTTGGAACCGGGTGGGTTGCCAGCGCCGCCACGACTATTTACCTCGCAGCGGACAAAGAGCATCGATTTGCGTTGCCAAATACAAGGTTTCTGGTGCACCAGCCGTCCGGTGGCTCACGCGGAAGTGCCTCAGATATAAAAATTCAGGCAGAACAGATCGTAAAGATGAAGGCGCGAATCAATCAGTTAATCGCCAGTGAGACGGGACAACCCGTGGAGCGGGTAGCAAAAGATACGGATCGTGATTACTGGATGTCGGTCGATGAGGCTATTGAATACGGTATCGTAGGACGTTGTATCAACAGTGCGCGTGATCTGGTCTGATCAGTGAAAGGCACCAAGCTCCTAATACAGGTGCTACTCTGTCTGGTTAGCGTTTGTCAGTTTGGTAAACAAAGCCTGTTGATTCTGTACTAGCGTGCAAATGACATGGTAGTCCGGTTGACATGATAAGGATCGAACAATCGCGCTGCTGTCAGAGATCAACTGCACCATGACCTGTGCGCTTACCCCCTGATACTCCACTTGAATCGTCCCGGTATTTCCATCGATAGTGCCATTAGTGCTCGTCCACTCAATCCCGAGTGGACGCACGGGCTCGATAAAAAAACGATTGCCCTCAGTGCTTACCTTGAGCGTAAAGAGGGTGGCTTCGACCTGCCATTCGCCCTGCCAGACACTCAGTGGGGCTGATTGCGCAATGGCTGCAAGCGGCATGGCAGCAAGGCATGCGCAACTCAGCGCAACACAAAACAGCGAGCGAGGACGTTGTCGCTCGCGATGATGATGCGGTTGTGCTCCTGACATGAGTCTGCTAGCAAGAGCGGGTTCGCTAAAACGCATCGTGGTGTCTATAAGCATCTGCTTTCACCCATCGTCGCTATCAGAAATTCAAACCGGCGCGAGTATAACAGTATTTTGTGTGGCGGCTGTAGGCAGGTGAAGTTCTGAGCAGAATCCGTGGGGATTTGATTAAAACGATATCCTTCCAGCGCCAAACTATAGACGCAAAGTGCATGTGATTGTCTTGAATGCCGCGGAGGCTAGGGATGCCGGCGGCATAGATAAAATGAATTATATGGATTAAAGTGATAAATGGAATCGATCGTCAGGTCGTCGTTAGTTTCAGCAGGCAGTATCCGTCTTTAAATCGGAGGTTTTTTGATGACCCATCTCCCAACTACCAAACAACTCAGGTATTTCGTTGCCCTGGAACAATACGAACATTTTGGAAAAGCAGCGGAGTCCTGTTTTGTGTCACAGCCGGCCTTCAGCGTGGCAATAAAAGAACTGGAGAATATGCTGAATATCCAGCTCGTCGACAGGACGAATAAAAACGTCACTGTCACCAGCCTTGGCCGAGATGTGGCGAGACAAGCTCGGGTTGTGCTCAGAGAACTTGAGGATCTGGTGGAAATGGCCAAAGGCAATCAGTTGCCGTTGACCGGTCCTTTGAAAATGGGTGTGATTCCAACGATTGCGCCCTTTTTGCTGCCGCGTCTTCTGCCGGCACTTCGCGCAGAGTTTCCCGATCTCAGGTTGTATTTGAAAGAAGATCTGACGGAACGGATTTATGAGCGTTTGATGGATGGCGAACTCGACTTGATTCTGATTGCGCTGCCGTACGAGTTACGCAACACCACCGACATGGTGCTGTTTGAGGATAGATTTTTCCTCGCTCATCAACAGAACAGCGCTTTGATACGCCCGGGCGATTACGACCTGAACGAGTTGCCAAGCGACAGCATTTTGCTGCTTGAGGATGGTCACTGCCTGAGGGATCATGCCTTGTCAGCCTGCAACATCAAAAATGTCGATAAAGTCAGTAACATCACAGCAACCTCATTGTTGACGCTGGTACAGATGGTCGACGCTGATCTTGGGATTACCTACCTGCCTGAAATGGCAGTGAACTCCAGTCTGTTAAAAAACACCCGTATCAAAACCACGCCCATGGAACCTGGCAGCTCACGGCAAATCGGACTGGTGTGGCGCAAGGCCAGCACGCGTCAGGATGAATTCACCATGCTGGGTAACTTCATTCAGGAGAACTACAAACTCTCGGGAAATCAATCAGTCTGAGAGCGCTGTGCACAGCGGGTTACTTCTGGCCGATTGACTTGGCATTGAACCAGTTGTTCAATGCCAGCGTATCTCCCCGATACTTTTTATAGCAGCCGCTTTCACATCTTCCGGCGACAGAGGTAATTATGTCCAAATTCCACCTAAATTTATTTGCCAGCCTTTTATTCGGGCTCTCAGGCTTGGCTTCTTATGCGCAGGCTAGTGAGCTGAACGCAGATGTCACCCGCGCAGCAGATTTCACGCTGCTGGATCAGCAAGGTAAGGCATTTAATCTGCATTACCACAGCCAGCGTCCGGCAGTTTTGCTCATGGCTAGCGTGACTGGGTCAGAATATGCTCTTCAGTCAATGACCACGCTGGTTGACAGCGTTGACCCGCAAGCTAACGGTGTTGCTTTTGCATTGATCAATCCAGAGCCAGGATTGGACCGGCAGGCATTGATGGCATTCGCAAACGCACATGCGGTTGAACAGTCTGTTCTCCAGGATGATGCCGGCATGGTGTCGTCAACCTTGGGCTTGCGTTATGCAGGCGAAACGCTGCTGATCAATCCCCAACGATGGGAGATTGTTTACAGGGGCCCCGCGCTTGATGAATCAGGTGCTGCGGTTCACCCGGCTCTGGCAGCGTCCCTCCAAAGCCTAATAGCCGGTGAAATCCCTGCGGCACAATTGACACAAATGAGTACTGCAGAGCCATTGCCGGAGCACGCTGTTCCTGTTGATGTTAGCTACAGTGACACCGTCGCGCCGATGCTGATGGAGAAGTGCGCTGGTTGTCACCGACCTGGCGGCATTGCTCCCTGGGCCATGACCAATCACGCGATGGTGCAGGGCTTTTCCCCCATGATTCGAGAGACGGTGCTCACCCGTCGCATGCCGCCATGGCATGCGGATCCTGCCATCGGTGAGTTTGTCCATGACATGAGCCTTTCTGTCGAAGAGAAGCAACAGCTATTGTCGTGGATAGATGCAGGTTCGCAGCGCGGTGACGGCGATGACCTGCTGACTCAGGTGGAAGCACAGTTGACAGAGTGGTCGATGGGTGAGCCCGATCTGATTGTTACGCTGCCAGAGTTTGATATTCCGGCAACCGGCATGCTGGATTATCAGTTTTTTGAAGTGCCTAACACGCTGGACCGGGATGTGTGGGTGAAGGCTGTGCAGATAGCGCCCGGTGAAAGACAAGTGGTGCATCATGCCATCGCGACATTTGGTCCTAGCTCTGGTGGCAATGGAATGGGCGACAGTGGTAACTCCTTGTTCCAGCCTCAGCTAATGACATTTGTACCTGGCAATGACACCTATGTGTATCCGGAAGGTACCGGTGTCTTTGTGCCAGCAGGAAGCTCTTTTTATACGCAGATGCACTACACAACATTTGGCCGCGAGACCAGTGATCAGACCAAAATCGGTCTGTACTTTGCCGATGAAGCGCCTGAGCATGTGCTGCAGCATTATTCGATTCTGAATGTAGACCTAGACATTCCCGCGGGTACAGCAGAGCACCAGGAAACGGCCTACTACACGTTCTTGCGTGATGCGGTGATTTACAGTTTATTCCCTCATGCACATTACCGGGGGCGCGCGTCGGAGTTTGCGATTCAGTATCCTGACGGCCGTGAGGACTTGGTTTTGTCTGTGCCCAATTATGATTTTAACTGGCAGCGATACTTCCAGTTTGAAGAGCCGATCATTGCGCCGGCAGGCACCAAAATCATCCACAGAACAACCTATGACAACTCAACAGCCAATCTGAGCAATCCTGATCCGGCGGTTGATGTCAGTTTTGGTGAGCAGACCTGGGAAGAGATGCTGTACGGCGGTGTATCGTTCCGTTATGCCGAGCCGCAAGAGAATGACCATGAAATCAATGTTGAGGAATACATCACCTCACTCGCGATGGGTTTTATGGACCTGAATATGGATGGCAAAGTTGCAGTTGACGAAATGCCCGAGCGGGCACGTCAGGCGCTGGCGCTTGCATTTACCCTGATGGACAAGGATAAAACTGGCGGTTTGGAACATGCAGAGTTTGGGCAGTTTATGGTGCAAGCTAACATGATGAACCAGGATGCCTTTATCCAGTAACTTGCAGTTTTCTCAGTTTTCCTAGAAATAAAAAAAACGGCCAATCATCATTGGCCGTTTTTTTTGCGTGTATGTCAGAACAGAGTATCAGTACATACATCGGGCTGTCGGCTGTTTTTTAAGCATCAATGGCGCCACGCTCCACGGGCGGTGGCAGGAACTGATAGTTCTTCAACGGCAGTTCGCGAACTCGTTGACCTGTCAGCGCATACAGGGCATTGCTGACTGCAGCTGAAATTGGCGGCGTTGCGGGTTCCCCAAGACCACCAACGGACGCACCGTCAGACTCCAGCAGAACCACTTCAATTTCGGGAGATTCGGAAAGACGTAGCATCTCATAGTCGTGGAAATTACTTTCCTTGACGCGCCCTTGTTCAATGCTGATCTGACCGTAAAGTGCTGCAGTCAGACCGTA